>DAIDJW010000034.1 GCA_027451185.1 Candidatus Saccharimonadota bacterium | reverse complement strand
AAAAGGCGACTTAGCTAATCGTCGACGAGTTATCGCTGGCTTGAACACTCAAGTTGCCGCCTTCAAGCTAGTCGACGAAATCGCGCCACAGCTAACCGGCCGCACCAGTGGACACGTTCGCGTTGAGCGAACTCGACTCCGCGTTGGTGACGGTGCGCAGCTAGCGATTATCGAGTTCGTTGATGAACTTAAAGCCGGGGCGCCTGTTGAAGTAGCTGCGCCGGTTGTCAAAAAACCAGCAGCCAAGAAACCAGCTGCTAAGAAAGAGGAGGCGAAAGCGTAATGGCTGAATTTAAGACCTTTTCACAAAAAACTGCTGATGTTAAGCGTCGCTGGATTCTAATTGACGCTTCTGAAGCGCCACTTGGCCGCGTTGCCACCGAGATTGCTAAATACTTGATCGGTAAATACAAGCCAACCTACACACCGCACGTAGACGGTGGTGACTACGTTGTAGTCATTAACGCCGCCAAGGCTGTCGTAACAGGCAACAAAGAGACTGGCAAGATTTACTACCGCCATTCAGGTTTTCCTGGCGGTATTAAGGACGCCACTTTGGCCGATGTTCGCGCCAAAGCTCCAGAGCGTATCATTGAGAGCGCCGTTAAGGGCATGATTCCAAGGAACAAACTGGCGGCCGATCGCTTGGCTCGTCTGCGTGTTTTTGCTGGCAGCGAACACGCCCACACCGCTCAAACTCCAGAGAAAGTAGAGGTTAAGTAAGATGGCTGAAAAGAAATACTTTTACGGTCTAGGTCGTCGCAAGAGCGCGACCGCACGAGCCCGCCTATACGCTGGTAAGGGTAATGTGACTATCAACGACAAGCCTGCAGCTGAATATCTTTCAGACAATAAGACTCTGATCGCTGAAATCACCGACCCGCTAGCCCTAGTCAACAAGCAAGGTGACTTCGATGTTACCATACATGTTGCTGGTGGTGGTGTTTCAGGCCAGGTTGATGCTATTAAACTAGCTATCGCCAAAGCCTTGACGCTTGCCTTCGGTGACCTACGTAGCACCCTAAAGAAAGCTGATCTTTTGAAGCGTGATTCACGCGAAAAAGAACGCAAGAAATACGGTCTGCGCAGCGCCCGCAAGCGCGAACAATTCTCGAAGCGTTAATCGCCAAAAGATACAAGAAGGACCCCGCTATGGGGTCTTTTTTGTTGCCGACCGCCGTTACTGGCTAAAAATGATATAGTAGAAATGTGTTTGATAAGTTAATTCACAAGTGGCTGCGTGTTCCGTATAGCCTTGCGGTGCGCTACAATCAACGACCAAAGCAATCGCGGGCGACGGTGCTATTTATTCATGGCATAGGCAATACCGGCGACGCCTGGCGTGAAGTTATCGTGAAAATGCCCGAAGACATTACTGTTTACAGCATTGATATGCTGGGTTTCGGTGACTCACCAAAGCCCGAGTGGGCCAAATACAATACCACGACACAAGCCAAGGCGATTATTGCGACGCTTTTGAAACTACAGATAAATCGACGTTTGATTGTAGTCGGGCATTCGCTAGGGGCACTCGTGGCGGTTGAAATCGCCAGACGGTATCCGGTATTGGTTAAGTCGTTGATTTTATGCAGCCCGCCATTTTACAGACCAGATGGCAGCGAAAAATACCGTGGGGCGGTTAAAGATAGTAGCTTGCGACAGCTTTACCAGGCGGCGCGCAAACGACCAAAACAGTTTGTGGCCATTAGTCAGCTAGCCCTTAAAGCCGGCCTGCTAAATAAATCGTTTAATTTAGACGATAAAAATGTTTCGACTTATATGGCCAGCCTCGAGGCAAGTATTATCAACCAAGACAGCTTAGATCACGCCCTGCAGCTAAAGAAGCCGACGACTATTTTTGTTGGCCTGTTTGACCCAGTGGTTACACTGGCAAATTTACGCTACTTAGCCAAGAGTAACCCAAACGTAAAACTCAAGACCGTGCCGGGTGGTCATGAGGTTCGCGGGGTTTATGTCGGCCAGGTAGTGAAAGAACTGATAAATAGGGTATAATAACAGATAATGACAAAACCAATTATCCTCACTGGTATTCGCTCAAACGAAGAGCCGACGCTAGGTAACTACCTGGGCGCTTTTGTGCCGATGATAGATATGCAACGACAATTTGCCGGCGACTATCAAATCAATATGTTCGTGCCAGACCTGCATAGCTTTACGACACCTATCGACCACAGCAAGCTATACCGTAACACGCTTAACAACCTTAAATATTTCATGGCCAGCGGGCTGGATATCAATAATTCCGACACTTATATTTACCGCCAGAGCTATATTTCGGCCCACAGTGAGCTGACCTGGATATTAGATTGCTTTACTTACTTCGGTGAAATGACGCGCATGATTCAGTTTAAAGATAAATCAAGCGAGCATAGCGATAGTGTCACGGTTGGTTTATTTAACTATCCGGTGCTTATGGCGGCAGATATCTTGCTTTACGGTGCCAAATACGTACCAGTTGGCGAGGACCAGTTCCAGCACCTCGAGATTACCCGCGACATTGCGACTCGTTTTAACAACAAGTTTGGCGAGATCTTTACTATTCCTGCGTCAACCGAAGAGCAAACCAAATTCATCAAGCGCGACGACGGCCTGCGAATTCGTAGCTTGACCGATCCGACCAAAAAAATGAGCAAAAGCTCGGCCGACACTAAATCCAAGATATTATTGATTGACTCGCCAGACGATGCTCGAGCCAAGATTATGTCAGCGACCACCGACAGTTTGGGTAGCATTCACTTTAACTGGGACATCCAGCCCGGCATAACCAGTCTGTTACAGATGTTGGCATTGCTAGGCGGACGACCTCAAACAGAGGTAAACGCTGAATGGGAAGGCAAAGAACGTTATGGTGACTTTAAGGCCGTGGTGGCGGATGCGGTGGCCGATTTCTTAGTTAAGTTCCAGGAGCGCTTCAACGAGATTTCCGACGATATGCTACTAACCAAACTCGAACAGTCTGAGCGCGACTTAACTCCTGTCGCCAACGCAACACTGCTTAAGGTCCAACAAGCGGTCGGTTTGCGACCGAAGGCTTAAGATGGTCAAGGTATCGACTTCGGACATTCTGCAGGTTCTGAGGCGTTTTAAGCACGCTACAGACGAAGATAGCCCCAAGGCGGTAACTTATACTAAAACCTTCAAACCATACCAGGAAACGACGCTAATCGACTTCAGGTTCAATAAACAGCGCTACGTCGTGATATTTGACTCCAAGGCGACCGATGACGTAGATGATTTGCTACAACTTGTTAAGCTTGCTAACCCTAATATCAGTGGCGAATTAGTCAAAAGCCCGCTCGACAGCGCTAAGGCGTACGGTATTCCATTTAAAGGTCATGATTGCTATTTGTTTCAAGCAGCTTCGTCCAAGCATCGCCTGGACGTTGAGCTAGCTAGCCGCTATCCGGATTTTTCGCGTAGTACCCTGCAAAAATACATCAAACTAGGGCGTGTTCAGGTTGACGGTGACGTGGTTACATCGGCCAAGGCTGAGGTCAATGATCTATCGGCGATATCGGTAAATTTTCCGGAAAAAAATGATTACTCAAGTGACGAGCTACCGATATTGTATATCGATGACAATGTTATCGTCGTCAACAAACCAGCCGGTGTCTTGACGCACGCCAAAGGTGAGTTGAATGATGAATTTACAGTGGCCGAGTTCTTCCGCCGCTATACCACCTTTGGGCTAGATACCAATCGGCCCGGCATTGTGCACCGGTTAGACCGCGACACATCGGGGGTGATCATTGGTGCCCGCAACCCCGAAACGGCTGTGCTGCTGCAAAAGCAATTCGCCGATCGTAAAACCAAAAAGGTTTATATTGCGGTAGTTGATGGCCGACCAAAAATTGACCGCGCTTTGATTGACCTTCCTATTGGACGCAACCCCAGTACACCGAGTACCTTTCGAGTTGATGCAGGCGGCAAGTCAGCTGAAACAGCCTATGACGTGCTCGATACCCAAGGTAAGTTATCGTTGATTCGACTGGCACCGCGAACTGGCCGTACGCATCAGTTGCGCGTCCATATGGCATACATCGGTACGCCAATTCACGGTGACCGGGTATATGGTAAATCGGCCGACAGGCTATATCTTCATGCCTACAGTCTGGAAATTACCATTCCATCGTCGGAGCGCAAGGTATTCACCTCGCCATTACCGGTTGAGTTCAAACAGCTGTTTCCGGGTTTTCAAGATGCCGACTAGATATTTTCACCCATCTTCACAAGCAGCGCTGGACCAATTGGCCAAAGATTTGCCGCAATCAGTTTTAATTAGCGGCCCGAGCGGTATCGGGTTAAGCCAAGCGGTGGACTATATCGCCGATAAACTACAGATTAAGCCATATGTTGTCTTGCCGGAACGTGATGAAAAGATTGACCTTGAAAAGGGAACAATTACCGTCGAACGAATCCGCAGCTTATATGATTACACCCGCGGCAAAACGACGACCAAGCGACTAGTTGTGATAGATTATGCCGAACGTATGCGCCAAACGGCCCAAAACGCCTTTTTGAAGCTGCTAGAAGAGCCCAGTCCTAACACTTATTACATCTTACTGACGCACGCCCCGCAGCTGTTACTGTCGACAATTCGTTCGCGGGTTGAAGCCCATGAACTACGGCCAATTTCCAGGCAGCAGTCCGAAGCGCTATTAGACGAGCTGCAGGTGAAAGATGCCCAAAAACGAGCTCAAATGTTATTTATAGCCGGGGGACTGCCAGCTGAATTAGCGCGTTTCTCTCGGGACCCGGCCTATTTTGAAGCGCGTGGTACGATTGTTCGCGACGCTCGTGATTTTTTGCAGGCTCCAATTTATAAAAAATTGCTGCTGGCCGACAAGTATCGCGAAGACCGGGCAAAAGCCTTAATTTTACTCGATGACGCCGCCAAACTCATTAGTCATAATCTAACAGACAAAGATGGCTACAACTTAGCCCTTAAAATCGAGTGTCTCTTAACGGCCTCGGAGCGGATTGAGCAGAATGGCAACGTACGCCTTATCTTGGCCGATGTTGTGCTACAATAAGGACAGAAATGCTTGGACTATTAGTTATTGCACTTTTTGGCGCCTGGGCTTTGTATCAAAAGCAAACCATAGGTGAGGTTGCAGCCAATCTGCCATCAAAGATATCTGAAAAGCTCGACCAACTCTGGTCAATCGCCCAGCAATCTTTAGTTGAGCGTAAATATTTGCGTGCCGAGCGGGCACTACTGACGATTCTTCGCGTCGACGACCGTAATGCCAGCGCCTATAATCGCCTGGGTATTTTATATGCCAAACAAAAACAATACAAAGAGGCGATTGAGTGTTTTGAAATCGCTCAGAGTTTGGAGCCAAGCGCCAGTAGCCTGCATAACGTCGGTTTGATTTACTACGAAACGCAAGATTACGACAAAGCCGCCCTGGCCTTTGAACAGGCACTGGCAATTGATAATGAATTAGCCACCCGTCACATCGCCTACGCCAAGGTGCAAGAAAAGCTTGGCAACGACCGTAAAATGATTGACGCCCTAGAAAGGGCCGTCGAGCTTGACCCAATTCCGCAAACTTTGACGATTTTAGCTGATGCCTACGAGCGCATTGGTGAAACCGACTTGGCGCTAAAATTACGCGAAAAAGCCGCTAATATGATAATTCCTCAGGGCCGACCAAAGCGCTTAACTCAACCGCGCCGCGTGATTATGTAATCTGTAAGTTGGCTTGATTTTACATAGTCAATCGGGTAAAATACGTTAGTTACGCCGCTTTAGCTCAGCTGGTTAGAGCACCTCTTTTGTAAAGAGGGGGTCCCGGGTTCGAATCCCTGAAGCGGCTCCAAATTAACAATTCGTGCGCAGGGGTTGTGGAGCGGTCAAACACAACAGACTGTAAATCTGTCG
>DAIDJW010000033.1 GCA_027451185.1 Candidatus Saccharimonadota bacterium | reverse complement strand
GAATCTGAAAAGATAAGTCTTTTAGGGCCTCAAAGACAGCCTCTTTTTTACCATAAGTCTTGCTAATATGTTTTACTTCAATCACACTATTCCCCTAGGTTTAATTCGGCGCAAGCGTCGTTAAATGATTTTGCATCAATCTTGCTTCCATTATAGCTGATGCTGCCGTTATTCACATTGGCTACATCAATTACTACTGGGCTATTGCCGTTAGCACAGACATCCGGCGCGGTGATGCTTAGACTGGCGATATTCGCCAGCGCAAAATGGCTAGCTGACGTAATGTTTACAACTACATCGCGAATTGCCCCGCCGGTAGCGTCAAGCGCTGACTGATCTTTGATGTCCGCTTGCAGCAAGTTGAGCTGCAGGTCGTTAATCGCCAATTGAGCGCCGCCAGTCACCGACACCACCAATTTGGACGATGATGTGCTCGAGCCACCATAATCTAGGCCGCCACTTAATAGATTAATTGCCCCCAGAGCCGGACCGTAGATTTTAACTGACGGCGATCGGTAATAGCCCATCAGCCGACTAGTCGAGTCATTGATTTTTATCGAAGCAGTTTTGCCGCCGACGGTTACTGCTGGCTCCTGTGTGCCGGGCAAGCCATCGACTACTATCCTTGGGTTTGAGTCTGTGACAATATAGCTCACGCTATCGACATTGTTACTAGTGACACTTAGGTTATCGACACCAGCGAAGCCAGTTGGCAGATTATAGGTTTTGCTAACCATCGAGCGATCGAGCTGCTGCTGGAAGTCGATGCGTGACGTTGCCACTAAAGTACCAACGGTGGCAACCGACGCCAAACCAAGCACCATGACTACAATAGTGCTGACGATAATTCGCCTTGTATAGCGCTGGCTCAAGAGCATGTAGGCCACCAGAGCCATTAAGGTCGCAAACAGCAAGATACCGCCCACCACAAAGCCAAACACAATCCAGGCAACGCTCTGATTATCAGCAACACCCATAAAGTTAGTCACGCCGGCGAAGTTGTTGTGCGCCAGCAACGTCACTAGGGTAATCGCACCAATTAGGGTCGACGCTGCTGTCAATACAGCAATCGTGCCAAAGAAAACGCTAAAAAAGCGCGCAATCTTACGGTCACGGCCCACATTAATAAAACGCCCCTGTTCGTTAAAATTACGAATCGCCGTTACGGTGGCTGGCTTGCCCTCGAGTTGCAACAAATCGGCGGCAGTTCTAACCGGCGGAATGACAATCCACAGAATCACATAAATTAGAGCAACCGAGCCAAACGATACTAGGGCCAAGGCGATAAAGATCAACCTTATCCAGAGCGCTTGTATACCGTAATAGCGCGCAATGCCCGCTGCCACGCCACCAAACCAGGACTGGGTCGTGTCACGATACAACCGGTGCATCGACTTGCCGTCGACCGTTTCAGAGACGGTCTCAGCCTGATCGTCAGCACTAAACTCTTCTGGTTCGCCAAGTTGCTGCTTTAAAGCCGACACATCATCGGCCGTAATTGTCCCATCGGCAAAAACTTTACGCTCAGCCAAAATCTCGACCATTCGGCTTTCAACATCGCCCACCAGGTCGCTATCACCAGCATAGCTTTCAATAGCCTCTAGGTATTTTTGTAGTGCTTTCTTCGCTTCAACCTCAATGTTATACGGAACCTTGGCAAGGTGGATGCGGGTAATTTCGTTCATGATCCTACTCCTTATAATTTCTTTAGCGTGGCATTTAAAGTTGTAATTTTATGACTAACTTGCTCCATCACCTCTTTGCCATAAGGTGTCAAACGGTAGTATTTACGCGGCGGACCTTGCTCACTCTCCTGCCACTCGTGGGCCAATAGGCCATCTTTATGTAGCCGACTTAGCAGCGGGTAAATCGTACCTTCAACTACTACCAGTTCGGCATTACGCAATTTAGAGATAATGTCACTGGTATAAACCGCCTCGGCGCTACAAACTTTGAGGACACAGTAAACCAAAAAACCTTTGCGCAGCTGGATAGCCACATTCTCGGCGTATTGTTCAGTCGACATATCTTGTTCTATCATAGAACTATGTTATACAAGGTACTAAAAAATGTCAACTACTAAAATGACGCCCAATATTAGACGTCATTTTAGTAGTTATGCTAGGATTTTATTTTTCGGCATCAACCCACTTCATGTACTTGTCGATGTAGTTCTGCAGATGCTCGCGCGAAGCCTCCACTACTTCACCGTTGGCATCGAAAGCTGCGGTGGCGTGCATCAGATACAGCTCTGGCTGGCCCATTAATTTGACGTTTAAATAGACCAGTATATGGCGCAGGTCGGCCTGGGCGACAGCTGTACCAAGCGGACTTGGCGACGCCCCCACAATACCAGCCGGCTTACCAGCAAAAGAGTTTTTACCCCAAGGTCGACTAACCCAGTCGATGGCATTCTTCAGGACGCCCGGCAGGCTGCGGTTATACTCAGGCGTCACAAACAGTACGCCATCGGCCGCTTCAACCGCATCTTTAGCCGCTTGAACAGCCGCCGGAAAATCGGCTTCGAGGTCTTGATTGAACAACGGAAAGCTACCAAGATCAATATAATCGAATTCTGTGCCAGCTGGCGCCAGCTTTTCTATATTTTTAGCCAATAGTTTATTAAACGATTTCTGCTGCAGGCTACCTACGAATACGGCAATTTTTGTCATATTTCCCCTTTATTTAATTAATACTATATTTAGTATAGCACAGCCCTGGGTACAGCAAGTAATTAAGAAAATTTAATATCTGGGTATAGTTCGCGGGTCGTACCGTCGTAGTCGACGCGAAGTTGCGGAAATGGCACACCCTCACGCGCTGTCACACCTTCAAAAATCCAGAAAACGCGTTCGCTATATCCCCAACCACAGGCCGGCGGCATGCCGTATTCCAGCATTTCGATATAATCAACATCGAGCATCATTGCTTCATCGTCACCAGCATCGCGCATCGCCTGCTGCTCTTTAAAACGACTTAATTGTTCAATCGGGTCATTCAGTTCCGAAAAACCATTCCCCAGTTCACTGCCGGCGATAATCGGCTGAAAACGCTCAACTACCCTAGGATCATCGGGGTTGCCCTTGGCTAGCGGACTAATAAATTTAGGTGTATTAATCAGCCAAACTGGCCCGGCAACATCTTTGCGGATATTTTTCCATAATTTATCAATTCCTCGGGCGCGATTCTCGGTCTGCTCAACCTCTAGCCGATTGTCAACGAGCGCCTTTTTGACATCATCGAGCGAGCTCTCATAGACATCAATTCCGTAATGATCATTGATAACTGTCGCATAATCCCAAACTTCCCAGGTCTTATCCATGTCGATCTCGAAACGGTCAAGCTTGAACTGCAGTTTGCCAAAAGTTTTTTGCAAGACATCTTTATACATGGCTTCCATGAGCTTCATACCATCCTGCCAGTTGGCGTACGCCCAATACCATTCCATGGCCACATGCTCCGGCAAATGCTCGTCGCTGTAGTTTTCGTTGCGAAAACGCGGACCAATATCATAAACCTTCTCAAAACCGGCGCCAAGTAGTCGCTTCAACGGCAGCTCATGGCTAATTCGCAAATAAAAATCTTGATCCAGGGCATCCATGTGGGTTATGAACGGGTTAGCGTCGGCGCCACCAGTAGTGTGTTCAAGGACTGGAATATTAATTTCAACAAAACCATTATTATTCAGAAAGTCCCGCGTTGCCTGCCAGAACTTCGACCGGCGCACAAATCGCTCGCGCACATCCAGGTTAACATTCATGTCGATATAACGGCGACGAAGGCGTTCTTCTTTATTCGTAAAGCCCTCGGCGGCGGTTGGCATCGGCCGCAAAGCCTTGCTCAGTAGGCGCAACTTGTGCACGAAAACCGATATTTCACCGGTTTGACTCTTGCCAATCTCTCCTGTCGCTTCAACAAAGTCGCCGCTATCAAGCAGTGGCAGGTCGGACATTGCCAATTGGTTAGTTGCCGGATTACGATCCTCAAGCTGACCGTCATTTAAAAATAACTGCACTTGACCGGTATAGTCGCGTAAAACAATAAAAGCTAATTTACCAAATTTGCGGATAGCCATCACCCGCCCGGCGACAGTTACCGTCTGACCATTTAGCTGGTCAAATTGACTAATCACCACTTCCGTGGCGTGTGTACGGTTAGACTTGGCTGGATACGGGTCAAAACCAAGTGTTTTTAAGTCGCCTAACTTGCGCAGGCGCTCATCTCGAAAATCTTTCAGTGTGGCCATAACTGATTACAAGTTTAACACATCGGCGGCGCTATAAACTAGCTAATACTGGCGATTGTGTAAGTGACCTGACCCTTGGGCGTGGTAATGACAACCGTGTCACCAATTTTCTTGCCGAACAGGGCTTCGCCAATTGGCGACTCATTACTAATTTTACCGGCTAGCGGATCGGCTTCAACCGGTCCAACGACCGTGTAGGTGACGTGCTTACCGTCGGTTTTTAACTCAACCGTTGAACCTAGACTGACGCTGCTCGATGAACCGCCACGAATCATAGTGGCGTTCGCTAAAATATCTTCAATTTCAGCAATTCGGGTTTCAACCAAACCCTGTTCTTCGCGGGCGGCATCATATTCAGCATTCTCGCTCAAATCGCCAAAATCACGGGCTTCAGCAATTTTGTCGGCAATGTCACCACGGCGCGATTTTAGCTCAGCTAGCTCAGCCTCTAGTTCTTTTTTGCCCGCCGTAGTAAGTTGAAATACTTTCTTTATCATAAAATCAATCCTTTAACATAGCGTTTCTATTTATAATAAATACACCACATATGGTGTATAGCGCTTAAAAACTCTCCAATCAGCCCAGTTTAGCAAGCAGTTCGTCTTGTGTCAACAGTTCTTGAACACCATTTTGGCGAACTACTAATTCAAACTTATTATCGGCCTCAAGGCGGTCGCTAATCGTCACGCGATATGGGATACCCATTAGTTCGGCGTCGGCAAATTTTTGGCCGGCCCGCAAATCGCGATCGTCGTATAATACCTCAATTCCTCGACCAGTTAAAGTCGCGTACAGCTCATCGGCGTGACGCATCACAGCCTCGTTGTCGCCTAATCTAATCAAATAAACTTTCGCTGGCGCAATCGCCTCGGGCCAAACAATGCCCTTTTCGTCGGCCAACTTTTCAACAACCACGCCCATCACCCGCGTAATACCAATACCATAGCTGCCCAAATAAGCCGAGGCTTGATTACCGTTTGCATCAGTAAACCTCAGCCCCATATCGTCAGTTTTTTGGCTGCCAAAGTTGAAGATATTGCCGACTTCAGCCGTTTTCACCTTCTCGAGCTCGTCGCGGTTAATTCCCATCTCGGCTACGGCGTCATCTATCACCTCTTCATTGATGGCAATATTACGCCCGCGGTGCAGATAAATCACGTCTTCGCCAGCATCACAAATTGTTTGGAACTCGTGGCTGAACTTGGTGAATGCCCCGCCGCTGGCGAAAGTTACATAAGTATCGTCACCGATGCCTAGACGCGCATAAATTCGCCTGTAGGCCTCAATGGCACGGTTGTAATAGGCTTCAAGATCTTCGGCCGAGCTGTGCAAAGAGTACATATCTTTCATGACAAATTCACGGCCGCGCATGATGCCGCTTTTGGCGCGCAGTTCGTTGCGCAATTTAGTTTGAAACTGGTAGACACTCAACGGCAGATCTTTGTAACTCTGGACGTACTGTTTGAGCATTTCGACGATTGGCTCTTCGTGGCTCCAGCCTAAACCGACCTCCGTCTCATCTTTGAGTTTGGTCTTAAACCAAATGTCGACGGTTTCGTCGCTCCAACGACCGGTTTGTTCCCATATCTCTTTACGTTGAAGGCTGGTCATAATGATTTCTTGTGAATCGATAGGGTTCATCTCTTCGCGCACAATCTGTTTGATTTTCTCAATCACCCGTAGACCAAGCGGTAAATAGGCATAAACTCCGGCCATCTCTTTGTAGACAAAACCAGCCCTAATTAATAACTGGGCGTTTTTCGACACCTCACCGCCCGGTGCATCCCTAACAGTCTTGGTAAATAATTGGCTTAATCTCATATTTATCCTCCTAGTGTATGTAAAATCATCGGCGAAATAAAGAGTAAGTAAAAGGCAATGCCGTTTTTAGTCATATGTAACAAGATTGAAGCCCACAAACTACCGGTGTTTTGACGCAGCAGCGACATCACGACACTGAGCGCAAAAGTATCAATTGCCAGGTTCCAGGCAC
>DAIDJW010000032.1 GCA_027451185.1 Candidatus Saccharimonadota bacterium | reverse complement strand
AGTCATTTCAAGATCAATCCACAGCACCCGGTCTACTTTTGCGTTCGCTGTTTTTTTGTCCATCGCCATCTTAAAGCCCTCCTAGCTTTTTGGTTTATCAACTCTATCAAGACGCATCACGTGCACTAACCAATAAATCACAAGTGCCGTCGCCATCAGCGTAATAATCGCCGAAGCGATTGAACCCCAGCCAATAATGAGCCCGCCCTTGCCCTGGAGGCCGGGCTTAACCACCACCCATTTCAGCGACGCGAGGTCCAGACCGCCAATTAAAAAACCGACGATGGGGTTAACGAAACCATCAACAACCTGTTTAACGGCCGCCCCGGCGGCTGTACCGATAGCAAGACCAACCGCTAACCCAACGACACCTTGCTCGCGCACAAAGCCGATAAAACCTTTGGCCTCTTGGGCGCCCAGACCGGCAACTTTGGCGACCGGCACAATAATCGCCTCTTTAACTAAAACGTTCTTTTTATTATTAGGCTTCGACTTGTCGGGTGTTGCTTTGGTCACCACAATAACTCCTTTATCACTTAGGGCAATTAAACTACATTGCGCTCGGCACTTCAATGCCTAGCAGGCTCAGGCCATGCTCAAAAACGTGCGCCACTTTTTCCAGCAACCCTAATCGGGCTTGTTTTTCAAAGTCACTAACGTCGCCATTCGCCACTGGCGTGGTTTCGTAATAGCGATTAAGCTCCCGCGCCAACTCATATAAAAAGCTGGCGATTTTATGCGGCTCTAGTTCATTTGCCGACATCCGGACAATTTTTGGATATTCGATTAATTTTATAAGCAAGCTTTTTTCAGGTTCGTAATTATATTTTTCAGCTAGCTCAACGGCCGCCGGGCCATTCAGAGACAGAATGCGATTAACACGCACTGCCGCGTATTGCACGTATGGACCGCTAAATCCGGTCAAAGCAAAGATATTGTCCCAGTCGAACAAAATATTAGTCCGCCGATCGGCCGTAAAGTCACTAAACTTAATCGCTCCCAGAGCAATACGTTTCATATCTTCATCGCTCACCTGGCGGCCGCGCACTACTTCACCGGCTCGTTTTTCGGCCTCGTCAAGCAGTTCTTCCATTAAAACTACGCCTTTGCGGCTGCTCATCTTTTCGCGCGTGCCGTCTTCGTTAAGCTGATCAATCGCGCCAAACCACAGGTGAATTAGTTCCGTCTTGATGCCTAGTTTTTTTGCTAAAGCAAACAACTGCTGAAAATAAAATTGTTGTTCAGCACCGACGGCATAAATTACTCTCTCGGGGTGCCATTCGTTCTCGCGGTACAAAAGCGTCGCTAAGTCGGTGGTCGCATAAAGGGCGGCGCCATTGCTTTTTTGGACTAGCAGCGGCACGTCAAAACCATAGTCATCAAGCGGCACAATCACCGACCCGTCATCGTTTTGCTTGGCTATGCCTTTTTTGAGTAGGTCTTGGACAATCGACTTACCGCGAGGCGCAAAAAAGGCCTCACCTAGCTCATAATCGGTTGCGATCCGTAGCCGACCCATGACTTCATGGATATGTTTCAAGGAAATTTCATTAAACAACTGACTATAATGGACGGCCTCGTCATCGCCTTGCTCTAGTTTTAACAGCCAAGCCTGAACGTCATCAGCGAGCTCGTGGCCGCCAAGCTCTTCTTCATCTTTTAGAGCTTTCTTAGTCGCAATATAAACCCGGCCTAGTTCATAGACGCCGTCTTTTTCAAGTTTAGTCATTGACGAAAATTTCAAGAAACCGGTCACCCATATACCAAACGGCGCGCCATAATCGCCCAGGTGATTATCGGTAATAACTTTCCAGCCAGATGCTTCCATCAGCCGCTTGGCGGCCCAGCCTTGATTGCCAGGCCGTAGATGGCCAACACTGTAAGGCTTAGCCATATTCGGACTGGGGTATTCCACAACAACCGTCTTACCGGCACCGTCGCTGTTTTCGCCATAGTGTTCGCTCCAATTGTCTTCGAGCCGACGCGCAAGACTGCGGGCCGAGATGCGCAGATTAATAAATCCCGGCCCAGCAACCGTTACTTCGCTATAGTCACCGCTAGCACGTAGTTTTTCGGCTAATTGCTCGGCTACTTCACGCGGGTTCAACTTTAGACGTCCAGCCAACTGCAAAGCGATGTTCGTAGCATAGTCTCCAAATTCCGCCGCTGGCACAGTCAAAGTAACCGGCGTTTCGAGGTCGAACAAGTCTTTAATAAGTGTGGCTATTTTAGCTCCATCCATTGACTACATTATATATCAACAGATAGCGCGGTGGTAGCTAAGAATTCATAGCATCGATAACGTCATCGACGCCCGGCACGCCGTCGATAGGCTCACCCGCCACCGGGCTAAGACCCTTAATGTTACGCAGTAAATAATCGAGCACCTGCAAATCGTCGGTGTGGGTTTCGCCAAACATATTAAGCTGAGGGTTATTAGCTTCTTGATCGGTGTTTTGATCGATATTTTCTTCAGGCATATTTGTTTTTTAATTTATAACCCAACTGTAACACTTATGGTTATAAAAGTCAACCATCTAGACAGTTGGTGGGTGTTGGGCGGCGGCTTTAATAAAACCGCTAAATAACGGATGTGGGCGATTCGGACGTGAACGAAATTCTGGATGGGCCTGAGTAGCGACAAAATAGTCGTTGGCTGGCGCCTCGATATACTCAATTAATTTTCCATCGGGCGATGTACCGCTAAACTCAAGGCCGCCTTTTTTAATGGCTGCGGCAAACTTTTGGTTAACTTCGTAGCGATGTCGGTGGCGTTCGACGACTTCGATAGCGTCATAAAGCGCCGCCGTCTTCGACCCCTGAATTAACTTAGCTGGGTAGTCACCTAGGCGCATAGTACCACCGGTCGACTCCTTGCCTCGTTGGTCGTCCATGATATAAACGACGTTATTTTTCGCCCCAGGTGCAAACTCGGTCGAGTTAGCATCAGCCAGTCCGGCCCGACGCGCTGCCGCAATAACCGCCACCTGCAGGCCCAAACATAGCCCCAGGTACGGCAGATTGTGCTCAAGCGCGTAGGTAGCGGCGGCAACCTTGCCCTCAATCCCCCGAGGGCCAAAGCCGCCCGGCACCAGCAACGCATCAACTGCTTGAAAATCATTATCGCACGCCTCTTCGGCGTTTACCCAGACCATGTCTAGTTGTACGGCCTCTTGCCAAGCAGCAGCCTTAAGGGCTTCAATCACCGATATATAAGTGTCTTCATTGTCCATGTACTTCGCCACCATACCGACACGTACTTTTTTGACCGGTGTTAGCGACTGTTTCTCGACCAATTTTTCCCACTTGGCAAGGTTTGGCTTTTTGTGATTGCCCGTAAACCTTTCAAGAACAGTATTAATACCGCTGGCGGCAATCGTCAGCGGCACCTGGTAGACCGAGCTGGCGTTCGGCAATAAGATAACGGCCGACTCCGGCACGCCGCTAAACAAAGCGATTTTTGCAGCGATATTACCCGGCGCCGGGTCATCGGTTCGCACTACCACGCAATCGGGTACAATCCCAAAGCCGCGTAAATCGTTTAAGGCGTTTTGAGCCGGTTTAGTCTTAAATTCCTTACTGGTGCCAATAAACGGTACGTAGACCACGTGCACATACATACAGTTTTCGCGGCCCACCCGCGACGAAAATTCACGAATCGCCTCAATAAAACTCAGACCTTCGTAGTCACCAACCGTACCGCCAATTTCAACAATATGTACCTCGCTGCCGTCGGCGGCCAAACTAATGGCATCCTGAATGGCATTAGTCAGATGCGGAATTAGTTGCACGGTGTGGCCGCCAAATTTACCAGCCCGTTCATCTTCAATTAGCTGGCGCAACAACCTTCCAGACAGCGTAATGTTATCGCGATTCAATTCAATATCTAAAAAGCGCTCGTAATGGCCTAGATCCAAATCAGTTTCGGCCCCGTCGCGGGTCACAAAACATTCGCCGTGCTCCTTGGGATTCAAAAGGCCCGCATCGACATTGAGATACGGGTCACACTTTTGAATGGAGACGGCGAGGCCCTTGGCCTGCAAGACGGCACCGATACTGGCGGCGGTTATACCCTTGCCGACGCCCGATAGAACACCTCCAGTTACAAATATAAATTTTTGTTTTTTATCCATGGCTACCTTCACCCCCATGGAACCTCATTGTAGCACCATCAGTCACAACAACGCTATATATAGTGCCTAATGTTGTTTATTTGACGCTACCTGTATGAAGCTATTCCAGTATCGACTCGACGCTCGATCCCTGAGTGTAGGTTTTCAACGGAACCGCGTCCATTGCCCAAGCCTCTTGAACGGGCGCCAATAATTGCCAGGAGCGCAAAACCTCATCACCGGTCGTAAAGATTGTCTTACGACCAGCAATCGCCTGTAGTAAAACCCGCTCGTAAGCATCAAGTTTACGGCCATCAACAATAATCTTATCTTCGTCAAAAACTTCATAGTTACCATCTTTATAGTGAATAACGACGGCGGACAGTTTGTGGTCAAGCGCCTTACCGGTTGTTAGGCGTAGCTGTACTCCGCGCCAGTTTGGGTCGGCGCTAGTCAAGCTCACGCTGGCAAAAGTTTCGACTTTACTACCCGGGTTGCCGACGATCGCTTGATAGCCCTCGTATTGGCCGCGGACGGTCGCCTGTGGCGCTGCGGCCTCTAATTGATTAAGCGCCTGCAGACGATAGTCGGCTAAGTTCTTCTGATCAAACCCCGCCGGGACTGGCATTAGAACCAACGACAGCAACTCCATTAAGTGGCCCTGGATAAAATCACGCAAGGCCCCGGTTTGCTCGTAGAACACCACCCTATCCTCAACCCCAATTGACTCAGTGGCTAACACTTCAACAGCGCTAATCGAATGGCCACCCCAGCTGTGATGATGATTCTCGGCTGACTGCCTGAGGGAAACTAATCGCGAGGCGATCTCTTTGGCCATATAGTGATCAATACGATAAAGCTGCTCTTCGGTGAAATATTGAGCGGTGCGAGTCAAAAAATCACTAGCCGAAGCATAGTCAAACCCAAACGGCTTTTCAAACAGCAGCTTGACGTTTGGCGTATTAAGTCCGGCTTGACCTAGAAAATCAACAATATCGGCCGAGGCACTAGGCGGCACCGATAGATAAATCATCACCTGGTCATCGTCGGACAGCGCTAGACTATCCCTAAGGCGATAGTAATCTGGCAGCTGGGCCAGGTCCATTGTTATGTAACTAAATCTGTTTGCTAGGGCATCACTACCTAACGACGAGACCAACAACTGCTTAAGATCAACTTCACGGCGCGACACGCCGATAACCGACAAATCATCGTAATCACCGGTCGCGAATATGTGCTTCAGGGCCGGCAAAAGCTTACGCCGACTGAGGTCTCCAGTCAGACCAAAAACCACTAATTTTGTACTCATATCTATTACTATACGCCACATTTTGAAGCGTTGCTATATTTGTTATAGCTCTATTACACGCTTACGCTTATGATGCTATAATCCTACTATGCCCAAACGACAAGACGGTTTCACTATCATAGAGCTTCTAGTAACCCTTATCGTGGCCGCCATCTTTGTGATTGCCGGCTTTCAGTTGTATACCGTGGTGCTACGTGTCGACGGACAAACCAGATCTCAAACCATTGCCCAGAATACTGCCCAGGATTATCTGGAGCGTTATCGCACGTCAGTTCCTTCACCCTGCGTGGCCAGTACGCCACTAGTCAACTCGCCTATCACCGTTACCGGTTTGACTAATGTGACTATCTCGGTGACAGTGTCGTGCCCCAAGTCGAGCACCATCTCGGCTCTATCAAAGATTGACGTTCTAATTCAATATAATAATCCCCAGGTGCAGCTGGCCTATAGCGCCTGGAGCTACGCCCCGGACGCTTGCGGTGCTGGCTACGTCTTAGTGCCGGGCGATAGCCGCTTTGACACGCCAACTTTCTGCGTCATGAAATACGAGGCCAAGAATGTCAACGGCCAAGCCATCAGTCAAGCCGCCGGCACGCCGTGGGTCAATATATCTCAGAATGACGCCATCACGGCCGCCGCGGCTGCCTGCCCAAGCTGCCACCTAATGTCCGAGGCCGAGTGGATGACCGTTGCCGCCAACGTTTTATACGTGCCCAGTAACTGGAGCGGCGGCGCGGTTGGCTCGGGCGCCATGTATGTGGGGCATACGGACAATGCCCCAGCTAGCGCCTTAGCGGCCTCAAGCGACGATACGCAAGGTTACTACGGCGAAACTAATACTGGCGGCAACCAACGGCGAACGCTCACGCTTAACAACGGAGAGATTATCTGGGACCTTTCGGGTAATGCATGGGAGTGGACCAACGCAACAATTGGCGCTGGTCAGTCGCCAGGCCTAAGCGGAGAAGTTAGCAACAACTGGAAGGAGTGGAACAATACTAGTATGTTATGGAACGGCTTTCCGGCACTGAGCCGTCCTAGCGCCATCTCACCTCAGGCCGCATCATGGACTTCGGCACAGAGCATTGGCACTATCTGTAGTAACTATGGCTCAACGACAACTGAGGGATATTTGCGCGGTAGCTCTTACATGGACATCGTACCATCTTATGACGGCGTGTTGTCGCTTTATGCATGCGCGCCACCAACCTTCACAAACCCCAACGTTGGTTTTCGAGTTGCCAAAAGCATCGACGGGCAACCCGAACAGTTCGCCCAGCCCACCAGCTGTCCAACCGGCTTTATTCCTGTGCCTGGCGATGCGCGGTTTGGTACGATCGGTTTTTGTGTCATGAAATATGAAGCCAAAAATGACGGCAACGGCAACGCAGTGTCCACTGCGGCCGGTGTGCCGTGGGTGAATATTAGCCAAACCCAAGCTATATCGCAATCTCAAGCCGCCTGTGCTGGCTGTCATTTGATTACAGATGCTGAGTGGATGACGATTGCCGCCAACGTCCTATCCGTACCAAGCAACTGGTCAGGAGGCGCAGTTGGAAGTGGATACATCTACCAGGGACACATTAACAACAATCCAGCGAG
>DAIDJW010000031.1 GCA_027451185.1 Candidatus Saccharimonadota bacterium | reverse complement strand
GCTGGCCAATAAACTTGGCGTCTCTATTAAGATATTGTCCGGTGATAGCCGTGAAGTAACACAGTATGTCGCCCACGAAGTTGGGCTTGAAAATAAACAACACGAGGTCTATACCGGCGAAGAACTCGATAAATTATCAGACGAAGCACTCATAAAAGTAATTGAAGAAAATAATGTTTTTGCTAGGCTTCAACCTGAGCATAAATACCGTATCATTAGGCTGCTGAAGTTGCACGGCAATGTGGTCGGCTACCAAGGGGACGGTATCAATGACGCGCCGGCACTCAAGCTGGCCGATGTCGCGATAGCCGTGAACAACGCTACCGACGTGGCCCAAGAGAGTGCCGATATTTTGCTGCTGAGAGATGATATAGGCGTGATTGTCAACGGCATCAAATACGGCCGCGGCATATTCAGCAATATCAATAAATACATACGCTTCACCTTTGTGAGTAACTGGGGAAACTTTTTTGCATTATCGGCACTATACCTAATGTCGGTGTCAGGACTACCGATCTTGCCAGTTCAGGTGTTACTAACAAGCTTATTAACCGACCTACCGTGCGTTACAATCGCCACCGACAATGTTGAAGTCAAAGAACTGCAGCGCCCAAGCAAGTTTAATATCCACTCACTAATGTTTATATCGATGTTCTTAGGCACAATTACAGCCGTGTTTGAGATTATGTACTACAATCTCATTAAGAGCCAGTCGAGCGGCGTGGCGGCCACCGGTTTGTATCTGTTTTTGACGTTCACGGCTTTGATTGTCATATTTTCTATCAGAAACAAAGGTCACTTTTGGAAAGCACCCAAACTATCAATGCCTATGAAAGCAGGTTTCGCAATTGTCTCTGTCCTATCAATAGCCTTGGTCTACATCCCGGCAACTAAGAAACTACTTTCCTTCTCGGACTTTTCACTGGAGCTGCTAGGCATAACCCTGTTAATGACGGTTATCTACTTGTTTGTGATTGATACTGTTAAGGTTTGGTTTACTAGGGTCAATATAATAAAACACTAACCCGACTAGGGCCAGTGCATGAATTGGTACGCCCGATAGGATTCGAACCTACGACCTTTGGTACCGGAAACCAACGCTCTATCCAGCTGAGCTACGGGCGCATTGAACCTATCATAAGCCAAAAACAGATAGATTCAAAATGCGCCCGCCCAATCGCTAGTGCGAATAGTTTAACTTGTAGTCGGGAATGTCCATGAGATCCATGTCACCCCTACGCCAAGTCCGTAAATTACTGCCCGACAATGAGCCCAACCGCTGTTTTAGCTGCTGGCTTTCACTATGAAACGCCTGGAGTTGGATTTTTTTCATGTATTTCTTTTCTAATCGATCAATGAATGCTTGCCGATTGGTTCGATTTTTTCGCATGTTCCTTCTCCTCCTAAACCTTTTGCTGGTAACTTCAGTATATTAGACCCAGCGACACTAGTCTGTGTGGTTGCCTATATTCAAGTTGTGGCACCAACTACCAAAATTATGTGATTTGTGCCACAATATAAACGTGAGTATTTTCACTATAGCCTCAGTGAAACGATTCTTTCCAGACGCGATTGACCGCACCTACGAAGGCGGCCAAATTGTGATTTATCATGGCGATAAACCTAATCACGTCATGTTTATAAAAAGCGGCGCCGTTAAATTTTACGATACCGACACCGACGGCAACGAAAAAATCTTATACATTGGCGGTGCCGGCAGTTTACTGCCATTATTTTATTCATTCGAAGACAAAGATTCGGTCGACGGTTTTTACGCTACCATTACTAAAACCGAAGTAACCATGGTGCCGCTAGACGATTTTCGTAAGCAATTAAAAACCTTACCCGATTACGCGTTTAGTGTTTTGCGCTGGTACGCCGAAAAAATGGATCATGTTGTGTTGCGCCTTAAAAGTATGGAAAAAAGCTCCGCTAAGCAGCGTCTATTGCAGGCCTTCTCTTATCTGTGTAACGAGCACGCTGTCCATCGCGTCAATTCTCATTGGTGCAAAATCAACTTCCCACTTACCCAACAAGTTATTGCCGACCTAACCGGCCTGACGCGCGAGACCGTCAACGTAACTCTTAAGGAGCCGGATATTCAACGGTTGGTGCGCATAAAGCACCAAATGTACGAAATCAACGAAACCAAGGTAAAAAGTCTAATCCAATAATTTTGGTACCCCGGGCTGGAATTGAACCAGCGACCTTAGGCTTAGAAGTCCTCTGCTCTATCCAACTGAGCTACCGGGGCGTACCACCTGTCATTATAGCAAATGCTGCCAAAGAGTATAATAAGGTTATGGAAAGCATAACCGATAATGGACCAAACCCGTTTGTGGCCAACATCGAACACGCCACACTCGACAACACTAACTATCGCACCACGCTGTGGACCGGTAAAAAATTACAAGTAACCTTAATGAGTATTCAGCCAGGCCATGACATTGGCCTAGAGGTTCACGACGACCGTGACCAGTTCCTGCGCGTTGAAGCCGGCACCGCCACAGTTTACATGGGGCCGACTAAAGATGACTTACAAACTTGGCAGGCTACACCCGATGACGCCGTTATTGTACCGGCCGGTACTTGGCATAACTTGGTCAATAGTGGCGACGTACCACTCAAGGTTTATTCGATTTACGCCCCGCAGCAGCATCCGCACGGTACTGTTCACGTCACCAAAGCCGACGCTGATGCTGACGAGGCCCGCGAGACACAGTCCCGCGAACAACTCGATGCCCAGGTTTAAGAGCCCAGCTCGACAATCTTTCGACTTGCCTGGCGCTTTTCCCAAACGTCTTCCGGCCACATAGTCGCACCGCTGTTGTTGACTGTTTCAACTTTGCCATTTTTAATATTAAACTTTACCAATTCACCTTCCGAGTCAAAGCTGTTGGTCTCGGGGATTCTGAATGTCGTATCGTCAATTCGGACAAGTTCATTAGTGTTGTTTAGCGGTCGCCAAGCCGGATAGTCAGTCACGACCTTATCACCCAGTACAAGTATGTCAATCGTGTCCCAAATAGAGCGGTAGCGGCCCTCAAGCAGCGATAAATCACGTTCTGGTTTGGCGTCCGGCAGGTTCTGCTGATAATAATCAATGATATTAAAAATGCCATTGGTTATCATGGTCTCTGGTCCACCTAACGAGTTGGTTAAAACAATCACCACCAGCTCATTCTTTTCGTCGACTGAGCTCTGTGTAGTCTGGCCAGGAAACCCGCCGCCATGACCATATGTGTGACGTTTGCCGATGGTTTCAAGCTCAAAGCCCAAACCGTAATCTTCATGGGCGCTCAATCCTGGCATATAGGCATGAAAATGAATCCGTTGCATTTCTTTTTTTGATTCTTCATCAAGCAGCTTGCCCGAACCAACCATTTGCGCCGTAAAGTACTTACACAAATCTTCAGTATTTGAATAGAAACCAGTTGCCGAAGCCAAAGCGTGGGTATCGATTTGATCGAACGGCAAGCGACGGCTATCGATATTCCGATAGGTGTAGCCGGTCACGATTTTGTTTTTAATAGCATCCGTATATTCTGATCCGGTGTTTTTTAAATTAAGCGGCTGAATAATATGCTGCGTGACATAGTCGTGGTAGGTCTGACCGGACACGACCTCGATAACCATACCAAGCAGGCCGTAACCAAAGTTAGAGTATTTTAGCTTGATGTTATTATGCAGCACCAAATTAGCTTCAAGAACCTCTTGCCTAAATTCTTCACTACCCGGAAACGGCCGTTCCAGCTGCCAATAATCAGAATCTAATCCATCGCGAATAACGCCGGCGCCGTGCGACATTAATTGACGTAATGTAACTTTTTGCCAGCTCCTGTCCTTATGCTCTTGAAGCCACGGCAAATAGTCCACCACATGACCATCGATGCGCAGTTTCCCCGCCTCTTGCAACTGCATTAGCGATGTTGCCGTAAAAGTCTTCGATTGCGACGCAATCCGAAAAAGATGGTCTGGCGTTAGCTTTGTTTTAGCTTCTAGATTGGCGTAGCCATAAGCTTTGTTGAAAATTATGCTTCCCTTATGGGCAACAGCAACTACAAAACCAGGGTAATCATCGTATTTGTAACGAAACGTCAGCCACGAATCAATGTATTGGAGCGATTTGTCGAGTGCTTGTTTATTCATAGCCCGATTATATAACAACCTGAAACTAGAAAAGTGATATAATCAGCGCGGCCGCCGCCAAGAACATAACCACGAAAGTAATCCACAGGCCTAGCTTAGACCAAAATCGGCTATTATAATCACCCATGACCTTTTTACTGCTCGATACGCGCGCTATCAGAAATATGAGCGGTACTGCCACGATGCCGTTAAATACGGCCGTTAAGACTAGGGCCTTGATTGGGTCAAGCCCGATAAAATTAAGTAACAGTCCGACAAGTGTTCCCGTGATAATAACTAGGTAAAACTCACGCGCTTGCTTGAACTTGCGGAATAGACCCTCGCGCCAGCTGAACGTCTCGGAAATAGCATACGACGACGAGCCAGCCAGTACTGGAATACTCATTAAGCCAATGCCTACAACCCCGACAGCAAAGATAACTTGAGCCAGGAAACCGGCATTTGGAAAAGTGTGCACCAGTGGCACTAAAGCCTTAGCCGCGTCGGCTGCCGTAACAATGTTTGTAATACCGGCGTGATTCAGAACCACCGCACCAACCACGATAATAAACCAGGCCGTTACATTCGAGAACAGCATTCCCACTACCGTATCGATACGCAGACGTTTTAAATACGGCCGGCTAAGATGCGGAATACCGCCTTTTTGAGGCATACGATGTTCGGTGATCTCATCCTCAACCACATTGCTGGTTTGCCAAAAGAAAAGATATGGCGAAATAGTTGTGCCAAAAATAGCTACAATCACGTAAAGGAAATTTTGATCCAATTGAATATGTGGAATAACCGTGGCGGTTAGGGCGTCCGTCCAAGGCACATTGACTATGAATGCCGTGATGATATAAGCAAATAGCGCCAGCGCTAGCCACTTAAGTATCCGGGCATAGGTTCGATAAGATATAAAAACCTCAGCAAAAATTATCATAACGGCAAAACAGACCGCAATCAGGCCGAATGGCACGCCAGGAATTAGTAGCTGGGTACTGGCGGCCATAGCTCCGATGTCTGAGCCGATATTAAAGGTGTTAGCCAGTACTACCAGCAGCACAATTGGGTAAAGCACTTTGCGCGAGTAGTTGTTGCGAATAATCGCAGCCAGACCCTTACCGGTAACGGCGCCGATGCGCATCACCGCTTCCTGCACTGAAACCATCAACGGAAAAGTAAAGACCATTGTCCACGGCATGTGAAAACCAAACTGCGCTCCAGCCTGGGAATAAGTTGCGATTCCCGATGGGTCATCGTCGGCAGCACCAGTAATAATACCAGGGCCAAGGATACGCAGAAAACGACCAATCTTCTTTTTCTTCTTTGGCTGACGACGAAATACTAGGAACGACTTAGCGAAGTCTTCGATCTCCTCTATCTGCTCATCGGGAAATTTAACCATATCCTCGTATACTATACTGTCAGGCGGTTCATTTCAACTGGAAATCAAAAGATAAGCTTTTTGGTGCATCGGCTACAAACTAGTTATAATTTTCTGTTTAATACTATTAAGCATGTCGTCACTCACCTTTTTCGTCTGTCCTGGGTCGTAGTGGTGTCCGAATAATGGATCAGTGAATTCCTCACCCTCAAAAATAACAGCCTTTTCATAACGCGGACGAACATGCCAGTGGACATGCGGCAGCGCCGGGCTAACTTGAAAAGCGTTATTCATTAGACAAGACCAGTTAAAAAGCGTTGCGCCAAAAGCTTCGCGCATACCCGCTTCAAGCCTTTTCACAACTCCGGCAAACTCCAGCCATTCGTCGTTCGTAAGCTCAGCCATGTCGGTCTTGTGGTCTTTGAGCGTTACGTAACAACGTCCTAAATATCCCTGGTCCGGCGCCAATGAAATAGTCCATTTATTTGTCTCGAAAATTGGCTTGTTCTTTGGTAAAAACGCGCATATTTCACAGTTAGGTGCCGCTGTCATGGCTTAATTATAACAAAAGGCGCCAGAAAAAATCCTGACGCTTTCAATGGTCTATCTTTGGTGCGGCATTTTAGACAAAGTCCGAACTTTACTATTTAAGACGTACGAAGTTATCGGCTTCTAGAGTGTACGGATAATCGATATGCGCTAGTTTCATAAACGGCTCAATATTGCCACTATGAGTCACGATAATTACTGGTGTGTCGTTTCCTAATAATAATTCATCGTAAAACGTGCTCAGTCTATCTTGGAGTTCAGAATACGGCTCCATTCCGCCAGATACAAGATCCTCCTCTGTGTGAGAAAAGACTTCTGCGACAAGTTGCCCTGAGTATGCCGCACAGTCTCGCTCCCTAAGTCTTGCGTCCGATTTAACACTTGCAGGGTCTTCTCCCAACTGCACAGCCAGTATTGTTGCAGTTTGCATTGTTCGTGTACGTGGCGAAGCAATAATGACGGGGGCAATGCCTGGCCCAAGAGTGTCCTTTATTTTAACTGCGCAGTTCGTAGTTTGCTCTTTCCCTAACTCACTTAATGGTGGGTCGGCATCAGTCAACCGATCTTTGTCCGAGTTCAGATCTTGTCCGTGCCGTATTAAAAATAGCTGCATTACTAGAAGTATAGCAAAAAAAGACCTTCGACCAAGTCCGAGCTAATTTAACTTCTTTTTAGCCAGAGCACTAAACATGAATATTTGTCGCTCAGTCCACAAATCGGATTTTTCGTATAAATCTGCGTCGACAAATTGCACCTCGTCACCGTCACTACCTTTAGTGAAGACCTTAGCGCTTGGCCGTACAAGAAAAGTTATTCTCATTTGGTATAAATTATGACTTTCAAGGTACCGCGGATCTTCCGCAAGTAAAGTCTCATACTCAAAATCACCCTCTAAAGATACTTCTTCGTACAGCTCTCGAGCTAATGCCTCTTTTATAGTTTCCCCGTGCTCAATTCCACCACCCGGAATATCCCACCAATCACGTCCACGCTCTTTAACAACTAAAATTTGGCCTTGTTCGTTGAATATAACGGCCTTTAGCGAAACACGAAAAAGATAATCCTGGCGCGCCGACTCACCGTCATGAATAATAACTCCGTGCATATCCTTTGGATTAATCATAGTTTAATTATATGACGAAAAATGCCATTTTTAACGCCTAATACCAGGTACTTTAAGCTTGTCCTGGTTTGTCTGCTGCCATGCCTTTATGGCCTCTATGCGTTTATCCAACGATTCAATATGTTCTTCTGGACTTCCGGCATCGATACATAGTTGTCTGTAATGATCAAGTAAGGGCACCAATAACCTATCTT
>DAIDJW010000030.1 GCA_027451185.1 Candidatus Saccharimonadota bacterium | reverse complement strand
ATCTTTAATGTTGCCGGATCGATAATCGGGCGTGAAGTTACGGCCAAACGAGCGCCAGTCTGGAGACTCATAACGGGTGTTGAATTAAGGCGTGAACCAAGCAGTAGCATAACTTAAGTATATGCATTTTGGTCAACCCAGGCAACTTATTCGCCGAATGGATTGATGCGTCCAGCTGGAAAGTTGGTTGTTATAGGCTGGTCGCTGGTGTGTAGTTTGCTGATCTGATCGGTAATCGAAGGGTCGAAGCTGCTGAGCGAGTTATTAGGAACATAGCTCGTGTCGGTCGAAGCTTGCGCCAGCATGTCGCTAATCGACAAAACGGCGTAGATAAGCCCGCCGAGCACAATCAAAATAAAAATTGTCATGTGAGACCGGACCACCAGACGTCCGATTGGTTTAAATAGGCTGGAAATATTCGGTGAGTTCTTCATAGCTACCTCGAGAATACCTGAATAGTTAATGCATCAGTCGTGACCATACCGCTGTCGGAACGTCCAATATTAACGCCCGTCAATTGCATCTTTGGTAGATTTTGCTCGATGGCGCTAATGAACTTCAACAGCGTTATATAGGCGATTGGACTTTGGATAGTAACGGTGACGGTTTTACCTGGTACCGAAGCGACAGGGGTTGTGGCGGCGCCACCGGTGCTTGGCGTGCTGCTTGGGGCAGCTTGAAAGGTAAAGTTTGGCGTTGGTAGACCAAGCTGGGCCGCATAGCGACTAATGTCCTGAACCACCTGAGTTTGATAGTTTGATGGATCGGTAAACAGTGATTGAGTCTTGCCGATGATAGCTTGTTGTTGTTCGATTTGCTGTTGAAGCTTCTTGAGGCTCGATACGTCGCTATTAGAGCTGGTGGCGTCTGATACGGTATGATTGACGCTGACGGCGTAGTCATGTAGCCAGTTGCGACCGAAGTAGAAACCCGCCCCCGCCAGTACGATTGTGAGTAGCACCAAAAATATCAAAAGGTTGCGTAAGCTGGTGGGTTTGAGGGATTTCTTGTTATTTTTCATAGGGCGGCATACTTATTGATAGTTACGTTTAGGGTGATACTAACCGGATAACCAGAGACGGAGCCGCTCGTGCCGCTGCCGCCAGATAGGTTTTGGATGCTGACATTTGAGAAGATTGACGAGCTTTGGTAGGCGGTTTTTAGTGCCAGGGCGGCATCCGAGTCACGCGCGTAAGCTTGGAGGGTAATAGCGGTGCCGAAAGTTGATGGTGATAGGCTGAGTTTATCAATCACTACCCCCTGTGGGGTAATTTGGCCGATACTAATCAGGACTTTGCTGTACAGTATTTGCTGGGATAAGACATTTCTAGCAGAGGCAATGTTGGCGTTAATGGTCGCCGCCTGCTGCTGGACTGACTGGTAGGCCGATGATTTGCTTTGGTTTTGTGACAATAGTTGTTCAGCGCTGGTTTTACTAAGCGTTAAATTGTAATAAGCGCCGGCAAAAATGGTTGCCATAAATATACTGCCCATCCACAAGGTAACAAGATAGCGAATTAAAACGGTATTAAAGCGCGCCGCGCGCAGCTGCTTTTTTTCCTCGTAGGGTAGTAAATTGATCATTTCCAAATACTCCCGGGGATCACGCTAGCCAGGCCGGCAACTGTAATGTAGCGGGAGCGAAATTGCTTCGGCGGCTCCTGTAATTTACCGAAATCGAGTTTCTGCCAGGGACTGGCTACTCGAGCAGCCATTACCAAACTGTTAGTGAAATACTCGCCGATACCAGGTAGGTTGCTGCCGCTACCCACTACCAAAAGTTGCTCAAGCTTGCGGCCGTTGCTGATGCGTTCATTGTAATAACGGATGACTTTTTTTGTCTCACCCAAAATGCGCTCTAGGCCCGGCTCAAGCGCGGCGCTCAGTTTTTGCTGTCGTGGACCAGCCGATAGGCCGTTGAGGACTTTCAGTTGGTGGGCATTTTCGAGCGTTACGCCCAGGTGTTTAGCGATATCAAGCGTGAAGGTGTTGCCTCCGATAGCGACGCCGCCAGTGACACGGATACTGCCTTTATCTAAAATGGCAATGTCAGTGCTCGCTGGACCAATGTCGACAATCACGGTTGGCAGGTTTCCCTCTTCGGTGGCGGTTAGAACGCGGCCAACCGAGCTAATGCCCGGCTCAATCAGAAGCGGCATTAAGTTCGACGCCTGGGCGGCTGTCATAATATTGTCGATGACGACCCTGGCGATGGCGCTCATCAAGATTGTCAGGTTCTCTTTATTACGCTCGATAATCTGGTAGTCCATGTACAAGGTTTCTGATGGCAGCGGTATATACTGGTCGGCCTCAAGCTCGACGGCATCTTTGAGCGTCTTTTCGGTTGCGGCCGGTAGGGTAAAGGTACGCGAAAACGTTCTGGCGGTCGGTACCCCGATAACGACGCGGTTACTGCCAAGCGAGCCAATGATTTTCTCGGTCATTAAAAGGCCGATATTATCAGTTAAATAGCTGCTGCCAGTTTCGAGTGACTCTTTTAGCTTAGCTGGGTCGAGGTCAATTGAGCCATAGCCAAGTACTAACCACTTTTTAGGGTCGATTGACATGACCTTAAGACCAGTCGTGCTGATATCAAGTCCAATAATTGGTCGGTTTGTATAAAATAATTTTGCCATTGATGCCCACAGTGAGTATTCCTGTCTATTGTAGCATGAGCACTTTGGCTTGACTACTGCTGAATACTCGTCGAAAGTTGGGCGATTGGCAGCATGACGCTAGCCGCGATTAAACCGACCATACTGCCCATGAGAACGATAATAACTGGTTCGATGATTGAACTGATACTGTTAATGGAGTTGTCGACCTCTTCTTCGTAAAAGTCAGCTACCTTTACCAGTACGGCGTCGGTTTGACCGGTTTCTTCACCCACGGCTAGCATCTGTGGCACAATCGCCGGAAACAACGGATTAGCGGCGATGACGGCCGACAGCTGCTTGCCATTTTTAACTTGCTTGGCGGCGTCATTCAGGGCCTCTTCGTAAACAACGTTGCCCATGGCTCGAGCCGTGACGCGCAGACATTCTAGTACGGCCACACCGGCCCCCATGAGCGCCGAGAAGGTGCGGGCAAAGCGGGCTACGGCCACTTTGCGGACAATCGGCCCAACCCCCGGAACGTTGATGATTAGATGGTGAAACTGACTGCGACCGCGCGGCGTGTGCAGGTAATGGATGACGCCGTAAATTGAACCACCAATAGCCGGAAAGATAAGATACCAAAAATTAACAATCAGGTGACTAATTGCGAGCATAAATAGAGTAATGCCCGGTAAGTGGGCATTTGGACCGCCCAAATCGGTCAAAATTTTACCAATTTGCGGAATAATGAAAATCATCAAGCCGAAAAAAGCGATAATTGTCACACAAAAGATAACCGTCGGGTAGGCCATTGCGCCCCGAACTTTTTTTAACATCGAGGAGTTTTTTTCTTGTTGATAAGCCAAGCGCTTCAAGATTTCGTCGAGAATACCAGCCGCTTCACCGGCGCGTACCATGTTGACATAGATATCATTAAAAGTTTCAGGGTGTTTTGCCAGGGCGTCGCCAAAGGCTACGCCTCCTTGGACATCTTTAATGACAGATGACAGAACGTTTTGCAGCGCTGGGTCTTCAGCGTGCGCCTGTAAAGAGTTAAGCGAGCGCAAAATCGGCACCCCGGCGCCAATCATGGCACTCAGTTGTCGCGTCATCATCACTAGGCTGTCCGGCTTGACCTTGCGCGTTTTGATGTATTTGCGAAAATCGAAACTAAACTGGCTGCCTAAGGTTACTTCATGCAAACTAATTGGCCTAAGGCCTTGTTTGACGAGTGTGGCGATAGCGCTGGCTCGGTCGGGCTGGTCGAGTCGACCATTGACAGGCTGCTGCTTATTATCAAGGGCAATGTACTTAAAGTTCGGCATTTTATTCTCGGCTCACCCTTAAGACTTCCTCTACTGTTGTTTCGCCGCGCAACGCTTTAATTAATCCGTCAATCAGCATGGTCATCATGCCCTCGCTCACAGCTTGATCTTGCAACTGGGTGCTAGTGGCACGGGCAATAATCATCTTTTGGATGGTCGGTGAGTTGTAGAGCGTCTCGTAAATACCAATTCGTCCCTTGAAGCCGTCGCTGGCCTCGTCGTCATTAAAATTAGCGTCAGCGCGGTAGAGCTTCAAAATACCATTACCATCGGTGCTGAGTGGCGTGTCGCCGCCAATGCCTTCGGCGGCCGCTTGCTTTTCGAGTTCATGAAGGGTTTTAAAAGCCGATTCTGGTGCCAAGCCAAACAGCTTGACCAACTCCTGTTGCTCCTCGGCGGTTGGCGTGTAAGCCTGTCGCGAACCAGCGTGCAAACGCCTGACCAAGCGCTGACCAACGGTGGACCGCACGGTACTAGCAATCAAAAACGGTTCAATGTTCATATCTAATAAGCGCGGCAAAGAACCGGCGGCATTGTTGGTGTGCAGGGTCGAAAACACCATGTGCCCAGTTAGAGCGGCCTGGATGGCCAGGTCGGCTGTTTCAGAGTCACGAATCTCACCGACCATAATAATGTTTGGATCTTGACGTAGCATGGCGCGTAGTCCGTTGGCGAACGTCATGCCGGCTTTTGGGTTGGCTTGGGTTTGGTTGACCCCCAAGATTTTGTACTCAACCGGATCTTCGATGGTCGAGATGTTAACCTCTGGCGTATTTAAGATCGACAAAATGCTAAATAGACTGGTCGACTTACCACTACCGGTCGGTCCGGTTAAGAGAACCATGCCGTTTGGTTCGATAATCGTTTGCTTGATTGTTTTGAGCGAATAACCCCAATAACCGAGCCCCTCTAGGGTTGAGGCTTGGGTTGATTCGTCTAAAATACGCATGGCAATCTTTTCGCCATCGGTAATTGGCATGGAGCTGACACGCAGGGCATAAGACTTACCGCCAACGGTAATTTTGAACCGTCCATCTTGAGGCACGCGGTGTTCGTCGATTTTTAGGTTAGCTAAAATCTTAATACGGCTAATCAAGGCGCCCATAACGCTTGATGGCAGGCGGTTCACCTCGCGCAAAACACCGTCAATGCGGTAGCGAACGCGCACAAAATCTTCGCGCGGTTCGATATGGACGTCACTAGCGTGCGACCGAATGGCGTATTCTAGCAGTAGGTTAACGGTCTGGGCGATCGGAGAGTCTTCGGCAATATCCTGCTCGCTGATCGTTGATTCGGTTGTTGGTGCTTCTTCGCGTTGCAAATCTACCACATCGGTCAACTCTTGGTTGACGTCACCGCGGTAGTTTTCGAGCGCACCTTGGATATTGTCGTGTGTGGCAATATAAATCTTGGTGTTGATACCGATTTCTTTTTGTAAAAAGTTGACCGCCTGGACGTCGTCAGGGTCTTCCATTGCCAAATGGTGTGTGCCGTCTTCGTCAACTTTAAATAACACGGCATTATATTGCCGGGCAACCCGTTCGGGTATTTGTGTTAAGATGTCGCTAGGTATGTTTTGCGGGTTAAGTTCGACATATGGTATTTGGGCGTATTTCGCAAAAGCCTCGACCAAAACATCTTCGGTGGCAATTTGTTGCTCAATAACAATATCCTGTAAAGGCAGCTTAGCGTGAGCCGCCGCTTCTTTGAGGCTCTGAATTTGCTCGGGCGTTGCTAAATTAGCACTGCCGAGTAACTTCTCGATGGTTGTGTCTGGTATACGCATAATGCTTACGCTCTATTGTAGAGTACGCATCAAAAAACTTCCAGCGCAGAGTTAGCTTATTTGTTATAATATTAAACGATGATTAAAGAGGTGACTAGTGAATTCGCCATGCGCGCTTTTGGCCAGCGCTTAGGACGCTTGTTGACGGGTGGCGAAGTAATTGAATTGGTGGGTGATGTTGGTGCCGGCAAAACGACCTTAACTAAGGGTATCGCTAGGGGCCTAGATATCGACGATGACGTCCAAAGCCCTAGTTTTACGATTAGCCGGGTTTACGACGCGCGCGACGGTCTAACACTGGCACATTATGATTTTTACAGATTAAACGACGCCGGTATTATGGCCAACGAGCTGCGCGAGAATATCAACGATCAATCAGTGGTGACAGTTATTGAATGGGCCGAGCTGGTCGAGGGTATTCTACCGCCGGGCCGTATTAGGATTGCTCTTAGCGCGCCAACGGCTACGACACGCCGCTTAGAAATCACCGGTCCAAAGGAGTTGATTGAACAGTTATGATTATTTTACTAGATACCAGCGATGCGCTTTGTAAACTAAGTTTAGTTGACGGTGATTCACGGCATGATTATGAGTGGCCGGCTGGGCGTGACTTAGCCAAAGGGCTGCTCGCATATTTAGTCGAGCGGCTCAATGATAACGGCATGACGCTGCACGACGTGAGCGGCTTAGCTGTTTTCAAAGGACCGGGCAGCTTTACTGGTCTGCGCATTGGTATCACCGTATTCAACACGTTAGCTGACAGCTTAGCGATACCGATTATTGGCGGACAAGGTGAAGCTTGGCAGGCCGATGCATTGGCGGCTTTGGCGGCCGGTAAAAACGATCAGATTGTCTTGCCCGAATATGGTAGTGAAGCCAATATCACTCAGCCACGTAAATAACTTACGTGCTTGCGCAGGCGTTATAAAAAGCGCTACAATAAACTCAAGTCTGCTAAGTCTGTTACTGGCGACCGATTTATATTTTTTGATTATTCAGCGCGTTCGTGTGATAAGCTTTTTGCGCTAAGATGAACACTTAGCGGCGTCGGGCTGAGGAAGGAAACAATTATGTTAGAGGGAATTATAACCGCTATCGTGGGGGTTATTATTGGCGTTGGTGGAACCGTAGTTTACGATCGTCAGCGTGTCGGTAGTGGCAAGATTAAAGCAGAGCATGTCCTGGCTGAGGCTAAAACTAAAGCCGGCGATATTGTGCTTAAGGCCAAGGACGAGGCGCTGAAGTTGGCCGAAGACGCCAAAAAGGAAGAAGCGGAACGCCGCAGGTCTCAGGAAAAAGTGGAATCTCGCTTGGCCGAGCGCGAAGCAAGCCTTGACAAGAAGCTTGACGAACTCGATAAGCGCGCCGAAGGGTTGCGCGCCCAAGAAGATGAAGTTGAAAGTCTAAAAAACGAGATACGCGACATTCGCTTGAAACAACAGGAAAAGCTTGAAAAGATTGCCGGACTCAAGAAACAAGATGCTGCCGAAAAGTTAATGCAGATGACCGAGCGTGATATTAAAGATGACATGGTCAACCTGGTTGGCAAGCTGGAACACGACGCCATGGATAATGCCGAAGAGCGTTCGCAGATGATTCTAGTCACGGCTATGGAGCGAATGAGTTCAGAGGTGACAGCCGAGCGTACGGTAACGGCTTTGAAGCTGACCGACGACGAAATGAAGGGGCGCATTATTGGCAAGGAAGGCCGCAACATTCAAGCCTTGCAGCGCGCCACTGGTGTAGACATTCTAGTTGACGACACGCCAGGCATGATTATTTTATCGAGTTTTGATCCGCTGCGCCGTCAAGTGGCTCGCTTGAGCCTAGAAATGTTAATGAAAGAC
>DAIDJW010000029.1 GCA_027451185.1 Candidatus Saccharimonadota bacterium | reverse complement strand
AATTTTGGCACTCTTTCAAACCGAGTGCTAGATTAGGCGGCGTGACTTTTGATTTCTTTTAATAACTGCCGTGCTAAATCGCGCGCTAGGCCATCTTTGCTGCGCACCGATTCGGGCTCGGTTGCGATTTCTTCGGCCACCCGCACAGTCCTGGCTAAATCGTCATTAATAATGAAGTGATAATATGTCGTAGTCAGGGCTTTTTCAAGTTCCATAATCGCGCTTTCGCGACGCCTAGGAAACTCGGCTTCAAACTCTTCGACAGTATTATAGCGACGAGCCAAACGTTCGCGCCAAACATCGTAACTTGGCGGCAAAATAAAGATTGCGGTCACCTGGTCAGACATCTGCTTATATTCGGCTACACCCTGAACATCAACATCGGCGATGGCGATTTTACCGGCATCATGAATGCGCCGCACGGTTTCGACTGACGTTCCGTAGACTGTACCATGAACATACTTAACTTCAATAAAAGCCTGTTCATTAATCATCTGCTCGGCCGTCGCTTGGTCGGTGAAATGATAATCTACATCTTCAACCTCTGGCACGCCGTTATTAAGCCGCGGTTGGCGCGTCGTGTGTGAAACTATGCCATTAAAAATAGGCTTTTGTAGCAACCGATGTTTGACCGTGTCTTTGCCGGCGCCAGAAATCCCAACTAGCAAAACGATTTTTGTATTTAGCACCAGTTCGATAGTTTCGGCCGAAGCTTCGTAACTGGCGATTTTTTCTTCCAAATCCATGATTCAGTATAACACGCGATTAATTCAAGCATTTGCTCTTGAGCGAAGGCCTCGCAGCCCTTTAATTTATATCGCTGACACGTGAAATTAAAGGCGCGAGGACAGCCAAGCGAGAGAGCAGTTGCTTGAATTAATCGCGTTTCAACATCACCATAAAAGCTTCCGAAGGAATATCAACTTTGCCAAAGCGTTTCATGCGTTTTTTGCCCTTGGCCTGTTTGGCGAGCAGCTTCTTTTTGCGCGATACGTCGCCGCCATACAGATAACCGGTCACGTCTTTACGGTAGGCGCCGACATTTTCGCGGGCGATAAACTTACCGCCGACCCCGGCCTGCAGACTAACCTCAAAGTTTTGGCGGGGCACAACTTCTTTAAGTTTTTTGACGATTTCTCGGCCTAGCGCCAATGACTCCGAACGGTGCGTCATGATACTCAGCGCGTCAACCATCTCACCAGCCACATAAAAATCGAGTCGTACTAAATCTTCGGCCCGATAATTATCGAGTTCATAATTAAACGAGCCGTAGCCGCTGGTAATCGACTTTAATTGGTCGTAAAAATCAGTCAATAAGTTAGCTAGCGGTGCCTCGAAACTAATTAAGGCTCGCTCGTCAATATAGCTTAAATTTTTTTGACGGCCGCGTTTATTAATTATCAACTGAATAATCGGGCCAATGAATTGTTGCGGCGCCACGATTTCGCCCTTAATCCACGGCTCGCGAATTTCAACAATTTTTGAAACATCTGGCAACTCGCTCGCGCTTTTGATATCGATTTCTTCGCCGCTAGTTAGCGTCACTTGGTAATCGGTCGACGGGTTAGTTACTACCAAATCTAAGCCGTATTCGCGTTCCAGGCGCTCGCGCACGATGTCCATATGTAGCAGACCCAAAAAGCCAATCCGCACACCAAAACCAAGCACCGGCGAATTCTCAAGTTCGAACTGCAGGGCCGAATCACTCAGGCTGAGTTTTTCGACGGCTTCTTTTAAGTCCTGGTAATCGTCGTTACTCACCGGAAAGAAACCGGCGTAAACGAATGGCCGCACGAGTTTATAACCCGCTAGTGGCTGGGTTGCTTCGGCGCGGCGAACGGTAACCGTGTCGCCAACTCGGGCCTCGCGCGTGGTGTGTAAATTGGTAACGATATAGCCAATTTCGCCGGTTGTTAAAGTGGCGGCTGTTTTCATGGCCGGGCTAAGCGCCCCAACTTCTAGCGCCACACCGCCAGCCCCAGTGCCCAGCATACTAATGCTGTCGCCTTTTTGAATCGATCCATCAACTACGCGGACGTATAGAACAACGCCGCGGTAATCGTCAAAATAGCTGTCGAAAATCAGCGCGCGGGTTGGCTCGGCCGGTTCACCCTGCGGCGGTGAAATTCGCTCCACGACCGCTCGCAAAACTTCATCAACGCCAGCACCAGTTTTAGCACTGATTTTAATAATATCTTCTTCGCGGCAGCCCAGCAGGTTAATAACTTCAGCGCTCACCCGCTCAACATCGGCTGCCGGCAAATCAATCTTATTGAGTACTGGAATAATCGTTAGTTCGGATTGCATCGCGAGATACACGTTAGCCAAAGTTTGCGCCTGGACACCTTGGCTGGCATCGACAACCAAAATAGCTCCTTCGCAAGCCGCCAACGATCGCGAGACTTCATAAGAAAAATCAACATGCCCCGGAGTATCAATCAGGTTAAGGTCGTATGCTTTATCGTCGTACGTATACTTCATCCTGACCGGCGCCAGCTTAATTGTGATACCTTTTTCGCGCTCTAGGTCCATACTATCAAGCAGCTGCGATTTCATGTCGCGCTTTTCAACTGTACCAGTCAACTCTAGCATGCGGTCGGCTAACGTCGACTTACCGTGATCAATATGAGCAATGATACAAAAGTTTCGAATTTGCTGCTGGTTCATTTACAGACTTCCCGGACGCTTGATAAATAGAATCTTAGCTAAACGCTCCAAAATTGGTTTCACTTCTTCAAGTCTTAACAGATAGCTTAGCACAAGATAGAACGAAAGGCTCAAGAAAGCGATGATAGCGAATTTTGGAAAACTTGACAAAAAGCTATGGTCTGAGGTGGTTAAAGGCAACCACAGCACCAGCAGATAAGTTACGATTGACGTAAAACCAGCGGCACTTAGCATTCGACCAAGGGCATTCATAAACGGCGCGTCAAACAAACCTTTGATACGACGCGACATGATGTAAAACAAAATTCCAGCCTCGACAATCGACACGATTGAGGCTGCCCAGGCCAGGCCATAGACGCCCCAGCCTAGAACCATCGTAAACCAGACTGCCAGCGTAATATTCAGGCCAATCGTGAAGAACGATATATAAAGTGGCGTTTTGGTATCTTGCTGCGCATAAAAACTACGCGCCGATATGTAATAGATGGAGCGGAATAGAATCGAAATCGCTAAGATGCCCAAAACACCGGCCATAGTCGGATCACCACCGTTCTTAATAAAGCCAACCAAATAGCCTCGGCCAAAATAAGCCACAATTGTTATTGGCAGCACCAGCCAAGCAATAACTCGCAATACAGCCTGAAGTTCCTTTTTAAACAAATCGGGCCGACCCTGGCCTAGCCGCTCGGTCATCTTGGGAAAAGCGGCCGTGCTAATTGCCACGCCAATTAGATTAATCGGCACATACGATAAGGCCTGCGACTGTTGGTAGGCACGCACGCTACCGGCGATCATGCGCGAGGCAAGGTTAGTTTCGACAATACTGTTGACGTAGTCGATACTTTGGTCCAACGAACGGGCCGGCAGCAAGCGCAAAACCTGTCGAAAACCCTTGTTCTTCCAGTAAATTTTAAACCGGTAATCGAAGCCCATGCCGAACAGGCCAAAGCTACTAACGATGAGCTGCAGAATGGCGCCTAACACCACGCCCAGAGCCACGCCCATAATACCGCCTTCAAAGACATGCCAACCGAACAGGTTAATGCCGCCAGTAAAGAATAGCGTGCCAATAATAATACCGACGTTATAAAGCGTCGGCGCCAAGGCAAAGAAAGCGAATCTTCCGACCGCCTGCTGCATACTAGCTACAACCGTCGCCACCGCAAAAAGCATTGGGTTGACGGCGATAACACGCATCATACTAACCGCCAGGGCGCGGCTTGATTCGTCTAATCCGGGTCCAACCACATAGCGCACCAATGGCTCGGCTAAAATAATAATTAAGATACTGGCAATAAAAGTTGCAATTGCCAGTAGGTTCATCATGCTGGTCGACAGTTCCCAAGCCGAACGTTTGTTACCGGCGGCTAGGCGCTGGTTGAAGACCGGAATAAAAGTGACACTCAGGGCGCCGGACACCAAAATAAAGAACATGAAGTCCGGAATCGTAAAGGCAACCGTATAGGCGTCAATACCTGTCGGGTAGGTTGTGTAGTACATACCGTTGAGTAAACGGTCGCGTAACATACCGAGTAAACTCGATAGTAAAGTTGAACCTCCCAGTAAAACCGCCGCTAGTCGTAGCGGCATTTTACGGTTGGCACGTGCGACGGTATTACTCAGGCGTCCCATTCTAGAAGTGCCATGCTACTCGTGGAGCTTGGCCTCCTTTGGCAATTTAGCGTCTTTTAAGACTTCCTGGACTCTATCTTCTTCAAGCGTTTCAGCCTCGATTAACTCCTTGGCCAATTTGTCGAGGCTTGGGCGGTTATTACGCAGCACAACTTCGGCGCGACCGGCAGCTTCATCGATTAAAGCCGCGACTTCGTGGTCAATTTCTTCGGCCGTTTTTTCGCTGTATGGTCGTTCGTGCGTAATCCGATCGAACATCATATTGCCGCTGTCTTCGTGGAAAACTTGGTTGCGTAGCTTCGACCCCATACCCTGTTCGATAATCATATCGCGGGCAATTTCGGTGGCCTTGCGCAGGTCAGACCCAGCGCCCGTCGTTACGCCATCGTCGCCATAAATTAACTTTTCGGCAATGCGGCCACCTAGGGCTCGAGCCAGAATGTCCTTAAACTCATAAATGTTGGTATAAACCTGGTCTTCAGGTGGCAAGAACCAAGTCACACCACCAGTACCACCGCGCGGAATAATCGTTACCTTGTGAACCGGGTCGCTATCCGGCAGAACATGGCCGACTAGAGCATGGCCAGCTTCATGATAAGCGGTCATTTCTTTGTCTTTTTGGCTCATAACTGAGCTCTTACGCTCCGGCCCAATGGCAACTTTTTCGAAGGCTTCAGTGACATCATTATTGTTAATGACTTTTGAATCACGCCGCGCTGCTACAATCGCCGACTCGTTGGCGATGTTTGCTAAATCAGCACCCGACGACCCAGCCGTCTTAGCGGCTAGAGCATCCAGGTTAACCGAGTCATCGGTTGGTTTATTCTTGAAATGAACTTTCAAAATTGCTTCCCTATCCCGGCGCTCCGGTAGGGTGATCGTCGTCTGGCGATCGAAGCGGCCCGGGCGAAGTAGGGCAGGGTCGAGCACGTCGGCTCGGTTGGTCGCGGCTAGGACAATCACGTTGGTACCAGTTTCAAAACCATCCATCTCCACCAGAATCTGGTTCAAGGTCTGTTCCCGCTCGTCGTGTCCGCCGCCCATGCCACTGCCACGTCGGCGCCCAACGGCGTCAATCTCATCAATAAAGATAATCGCTGGCGCGTTCTTTTTAGCCTTAGCGAATAAATCGCGGACACGCGACGCACCGACGCCCACAAACATTTCAACGAATTCCGAACCGCTAATACTAAAGAATGGCACATTTGCCTCGCCCGCTACGGCCCTGGCCAGCATCGTCTTACCAGTACCCGGATTACCGATTAACAGAACGCCCTTTGGAATCTTGGCGCCTAATTGCTCATATTTCTTAGGATGTTTCAAGAAATCAACCACTTCTTCAAGGTCTTGTTTGGCCGACTCGTTACCGGCAATATCGCTAAACATCACCTTTTGCTTGTCTTCGCCGTAAAGCTTAGCCTTTGACTTACCAAAACCAAGCGCTTGGTTGTTTTGGCCCTGCGCCTGACGCATCATCATAAAGAACAAGCCGCCAATCAAAACAACTGGTACGATAATGATTGCCAGATTCCACAATACCGTCGCAGTATCAGACGGCGGCGTAATCACGACCGCCACTTTGGCGTCCGGGTTGAGGCCCTGTTGCTGTAGGCTACTGCTCGAATCCTTGACCGAGCTTTCGGTGGCTTGGCTGCTACCCTTTGGTGTAATCTTTAGATCATTGCCCTGAAGCTCGATTTTACTAATTTTACCAGCATTAGCTTGTTGGATAACGTCGGTGATAGGTACCGGCTTCAAGTCATTGCGCGGTGAGGTAACAGCGACCGCGAAAAACACGACCAAGAAGAATATCACCCAGAAAAATATCAAGCGCCAGGTATTATTTGGTTTTTTTATCGAAGTAGGGGGTTTTATTGCCATCGAAAAGTATTTGTCCTTTCAGCCATTAGCGGCAGATCTCTTAATATTATTTTAACAGTTCAACTCTAAATTGACGAGATGCGAAACGAAGTTCGGTGCCCAATCCAGCCTGATATGTCGCCTGCGGCTTGGCTGTCTTGACCGCCAGCAGAGCTCGCTCTAACTGTGGTCGGGTTAATTTACCATCGGTCGCAACGCGCAAACACTCTAACGCGGCAAAGCTGGGGGCATGGATGAAAAAATAGCGCTCATAGGTCGGGCCATCGCCAATTAATTGTCGTACTTCGGCTTCAATTTGCTGTTTAAGCGCTATTTGCTTGCGGCGTAACTCACCAACCTCGTCCTGTATGGGTCGCGGCAATTTTGACATTTTACGACGCATACGATTTCTAAGATAAGCATCCGAGCTATTGGTGCTGTCCTGGTGCCACTCCAGTTGGTGCCGCAAGGCATACAACAATAATTGCTGTTTAGTGTGACCGGTTAACGGTCGCAAAACATCGGAATGCATGGCCGCCAAGCCGCGCCAACCCGTACCCCGTGTCAGGTTAATCGCCACCGTCTCGGCCACATCATCGGCATGATGCGCCGTTACTAAGTGGCCCTGGTGCCGCCGCGCCACATCTCGCAAAAACTCATAACGGCGTTTTCTTGCCAAATCTTCACTAGCCCGCGGGCCCAATTCTTCGCGTTTGGTTTCAAATTCAGCGCCATAACGCCTAGCCAGACCCTCCACAAAGCGCGCATCTTCAGCCGAATCATCACGAATACCATGGTCAAAATGCGCCACCACCAAATTGGTATTTGGTAATTTGCTCATAACATCTAATAGCACGACCGAATCAACGCCGCCGCTAACAGCCAAAACGTAGGTGTTCGGTCCGCCTATAGCCATCGCTTGGCAACCTTATAGCCTACCCAAATACCAAACAGACCGCCAATCACGCTCCATAAAATACTCGCAGTGCCAAACAGGCTGCGGTCACCCCATAAATATGGCACATACGCAAAGACAATACCAAAAACAGTCGCAAAGAAAAGAATAATCGTTTTCACCTTCTTAGTATACCTACAGGTAGCGCGTACTGCCAAACGGAATTTTCTGCTTGACGTAAAAACCAGTACCCAAAGTGTCGGCTGAGTGAATCGTCCGCTCACCAAAACGCTTGTTAATATCATCAACCGCCCGCGTCACCGACTCTTCGCGCGCCAATTGGTCATAAAACAGGCTGATCTGCTGGTTGGTGTTCGGCTCTAGCTCATAGCAATGAATACCGATTTCACGAATAGCAGTCGGCGCCTTCTCAAACAGCGCCCGCGCTAATGTGAAAATTGTTTGATCGCTACTAAATGGCACGGTTGCTAGGTGACTGGCGTGCCAATACTCATGGTCGTGCGTTTTAGCATAGACATAAACCCCACGCGCCAGTTTGTTCTGGCCGCGCAAGCGCGAACCAACCGATTCGCATAAGTGATT
>DAIDJW010000028.1 GCA_027451185.1 Candidatus Saccharimonadota bacterium | reverse complement strand
AGCCGGAGCACACCAGCCACGGCCTCGAAGGGATCACCGAGAACCCTGAGCTGCCGTTCAGCACACCAATCGAGGAGCTTCAGCTCACCATCCGCCCGTACAACATCCTCAAGCGTGAGGGCGTCCACACGGTCGGTAACCTGCTGGAGACACCTCTCGACAAGCTGCGCGACATGCGCAACTTCGGTACCAAGTTCCAGACGGAGGTCGTGACCAAACTCGAGAAGTTCAACTACTGGCTGGTTGGCGCCGATCCGAACCGCAAACCGGCCATAATCACACGCCGGCAGTACCTCAGTGGGCTCACCCAGAACCCTGAGATGCCGTTCGACGCACCGATCGAGAAACTGGGGCTGAAGCCTCACACCTACCGCACTCTCAAGCGGAACGGTGTCGACACGATAGAGCAGCTGCTCGTTCTGCCGCGCCGGCGGCTGGCGCAATTCGCCAGTTTCGGCCAGGCGAGCAGGCGTGACGTTGACGACAGGCTGGCCGCTTTCGGCTACTCTGTCTACAACGGCATACTGCTGCTGTAACACCGAGCTCTAGCAGATTGGCGCGAAACGGAAAGGCATAAAGAGGTCGCCCTAACGCGAGCCCCTTTCCGTCTAGCGTCATCTGCCTCCCTGATTAAGCTTTCCATGAATGTATGTTCATGCCGATGAGTCCAAAAGGACGAAAAAGCTTTTATACAACTTGCCAAAATTAGCCGTAAGCATCATAATAACCCCTAGAAAATCCGTAAATAGGGGGCAAACTATCGCACCACTGTCACTGACCAGGTTTTGGCATCGCCGCCTAAGCGAAGCGGTGGTTTTGTTGTCGCTGGGAATTGTGGCGCTTTACGTCGTGCCTTTGTATTTTCATGTCGGTAATGGCGCGATTTTTGGCGTAACTTTAGCCGAGGCTATCATTGCTGGAGCAGCGATTGTCGCCAGTGTCGTGACTTACTTTTTGCCGTTCAAAAAAGAGACTTTTTGGCCATCGCTAATCGTTTTTCTACTGTTTGCGGCAGCGGTAAGCGGCTTAATCGTCGAAACCGGCGGCACCAGTTCGCCATTTATCGCTCTGTGGCTACTGGCTGGTTTTTTTGCGGCTATCTTTGGACTATGGGGCGTTTTGCCACTACTGGCCGCCATTGGCGCTCTTCTTGGTTACGAGTACCTCAAGGGTAACTTTACGCCCGAAACGGTAACGGTAGCTGTTTTTAGCGGCCTGTTGCCGATAATTGCCGGGCTGATTGTATGGCACAACTCCGTCGACCGAACTTCCGAAAACAAAGATTATAAGCATTTAGCCAACGAGTTGTCCGAGGTAGCCACGAAGTCCGAAGTGGTCATTAACGCCATCGGTGACGGTGTTATAGCGATTGATGCTCAGGGTAATATTCAGTTAATTAACCCGGCCGCCCAGGCCCTGCTTGGTTGGAGCAAGCAAGATGCTTTGATGCTGAACTACAAATCGGTTTTACACCTGCTTGACCAGCGCAACAACGAGCTGCAGGCGTCGAGCGACCCGATTCAGCAAGTTTTGAACGACAACCAACAGCGCCGCAGCAATGATTTCGTCGTTCTCACCAAGAGCAGCAAAAAACTTTCGACATCGCTGGTAATTTCGCCGATTGGCCAGCCTGGTTCAGGGGTGATCGTTGTCTTCCGCGATATTACCGCCGAAAAAGCCGCCGCCCGCGAGCAGTCGGAGTTTATTAGTACCGCCAGCCATGAAATGCGTACCCCTGTGGCGTCGATCGAGGGCTACTTGGGACTGGCGCTCAACCCGCAGACCTCACAAATTGACGCTAAAGCGCGCGATTTTATCATGAAGGCCCACGAATCCGCCCAGCACCTGGGGAACCTCTTCCAGGACCTGCTAGACGTCTCTAAGGCCGATGATATGCGGCTATCGAACAACCCCAAGGTAATTGATTTGACCCAGTTTGTGCACGATATCGTCATCGGGCTAGACGCCAAAGCCACCGCCAAGGGCCTTCAGCTGGTCTACGTTCCCATACCTAAAGATGCCGGCGAAGGTGGTGTCAAACATATTGCCCCAGTTTATTATGTCAATCTAGACAACGACCATATCCGTGAAATAGTCGATAACCTGGTCGAGAACGCTATTAAATACACGCCAGCCGGGCAGGTAACCGTCGACGTTAACGGTACCGACGACAAGGTGACTGTCAGCATCAAAGATTCGGGTATTGGTATTCCGGCCGAGGATATTCCGCACCTGTTTCAAAAGTTTTACCGCGTTGACGACCCTGAAACCCGCCAAATTGGCGGCACCGGCCTTGGCCTATATTTGTGCCGTAAGCTAGCCGAGACCATGGGTGGCCGAATTTGGCTCGAGAGTGTTTACCAACAGGGAAGCACCTTTTATCTCGAGTTGCCGCGCATCTCTAACCAACAAGCCGTCGAAATTAAGGCCGAGCAAGAGCGCAACGCCGCCGCCGAGGCTGCTCGCTTAGTTACCGCGCCGGCTGCTCCTATCGCCCCAGTCTTTCAACCGTCACCATCGCAGCCCGTACCACCAGCAGTCGCACCGGCAGCAATGGCCGCACCAGTCACTGCACCAACACCTCCTCCGGGTATCCAGCCAGCCGTCCAGCCGGCAACGAGTGTGCCGCGCGGCGAGGCTCTAACCCGCGAACAAATCGCCGCTAAGGTCGCCCAATTAGAGGCTATGGCCAAGGCGCAGCAGGCGCAACCGACCAATCCTGCACCGCCGCCAGCACCGCAACAATAAAACATAAGGGGTATAGCTTTTTAAGCAACCATTCGCTACAATAGGGGTAAATATGGCAAAGATTCTACTAGTTGAAGACGACAAGAGCTTACGCGAAATTTACGGTGTTCGCTTGCAGGCCGAAGGTTACGAAATTGTATCAGCTGGCGACGGCGAAGAAGCCCTAGCGCTAGCTATTAAAGATCGTCCAGATTTAATTATTAGCGACGTTATGATGCCAAAAATCAGCGGTTTTGACATGCTCGACATCTTGCGCAGCACCACCGAAACCAAAGACATTAAGGTGATTATGATGACCGCCCTGTCATCGGAAGACCAGCGCGCCCGTGGTGAAGCCCTAGGCGCCGATCGTTATCTGGTAAAGTCTCAGGTTGGTATTGAAGATGTTGTCCGTACCGTTCACGATGTCCTAGGCGACAGCCTAGCTCCGGCTAGCGCTCCGCGCAATGCTTTTGCTCCGCCGGCACCTAGTGCCATTGCTCGCCCTGACGTCACACCAGCACCTGTTGCACTACAGCCGGCTCCAGCCGTTGTTCAACCGCCTCAGCCACAAATGCCGCCACAGCCAGCTCCGGCCAGCTTACCAACTAGCCCAGTAGCGCCAATGGAGCCAATGGCACCAGTAGCGCCGATTGAACCAACACCAATGGCCGCTCCGGTCATGCCAGCAGCAGCACCAACTCCTGCTCCAATTGTCGAACCAATCGCTCCGGTTGCTCCAGCACCTGTTGTCACGCCAGCACCAGCAGCACCAACATCATCTGTTCAAACCGCTTATGTAGCACCTCCAACCCAAGAACCGGGTAGTTTACCCGAGCCAACCGCACCGTTTTCGACCACCAGACCGGCCTCTTTAGGTGAGCGTGTTATTCATCCACTCGAGACGCCAGCTTCGGCGGTCGATATGTCGACCCTTATGAGCCAAGAGCTTAGTGGTGCACCAGTGCCGCCAGCTTCACCATTACCACCCGAGCCAGCTGCGCCAACCATGCCACCTCAACCACCGGTTCCACCAGTGGCACCAACCGTTTAGTGTTATTATTAGCCCATGACTAATCTAGAATCCTCTGAGCCAACTCGCCTCAACAAGCAGTTGGCTTTGTTATTGGGCTTCTCGCGGCGCGAAGCAGACAATGTAATTAAAAGTGGCCGCGTCAAGATTAACGGCGTTAAGGCAACGCTTGGCGACAGGGTTACGCCCAGCGATGTCATCGAGTTCGACAACCGACAACTTGGCGCTAAACCGGAGTACGTCTACTTAGCCCTCAATAAACCAGTGGGGTACGTTAGCTCGCGCCGTCAACAGGGTAGTACGCCAACCCTTTACGCGCTGCTGCCACCAGAATACCAGCAGCTAAAAACCGTTGGTCGGCTCGATAAAGACTCTAGTGGGCTAATCTTACTGACCAATGACGGCGACTTTACCCAGCGCATGACCCACCCCAGTCACTACAAGGTCAAAGTCTATGAAGTCGAACTCGACCGCGAGCTAGAACCGCTCCACCAACAGATGATTAGCGATTACGGCGTCGACTTACCAGATGGCAAAAGTCAATTACAGCTAATGCGCCTAAGCGACGACAGTCGTAAGAGCTGGCAGGTAACAATGCACGAGGGTCGCAATCGCCAAATTAGGCGAACCTTCTCGTCGCTAGGCTATACGGTTATCAGTTTGCATCGCACTAATTTTGGTAATTATGCGCTTGGTGATATGAAGCCCGGCGAGTTCAAAATCGTTGATATGCGTTAGGTGATATAAATCCTAGAAATGGAAGAGGCGCCGGGCAACCGAGAAATAAATCTCGGCGCCCGGCGCCTTTCCCGAACAGCCTGCTGCTCACGACTCGGCCGAGACAATCACCGGTCGGTGGTGGGCACCGTTGCAGCGAACACCGTAACCGACCGAGACGACCGTCGCGACGTCCTTGCCGGCCAGGATACGCCCCCGCTTGGGCTTGGCGCTAGACGGCGGAACGACCTTGGGCGTACGGACAAACTGCCCCAGACGACCAGTGTCGTAGTTGGTCAGGACAATCGAGCGGTCGACAGTAACTGCAGGCCACTTCTTCGCAGCGTTCGCGACGGCTCGATCGACATTGAACGACGTCATGTCGTCAGGGTGCACGGCCATGATCACCGTGTCATCGATGACCGTGGTGATGTGACCGCTCTCGCCGCCGCGTACCATCCACACCTCTTCGCCTCGGCGCATGATGCCGTTTCGCACCAGCACGATCGTGCCGTAGTGCACCGGCGTTTTCGAGTCGCTCCACTTGTCATAGTCGTGCATGAAGTGGAATGTGTCGAACAGGTCGCCGAAGTGTGCCTTGAGTGCGTCGGCCATGTACCGCTCGCGCACCTCGGTGTAACCACCGAAGAGTACCCACACGTCCACGCCGGTTTGGCCGGAACGCAGATAGCGCTGAACCTCCGGATCGAAAATCCGATCCTGGATGTCCCAACAACCGATTGTCAGTTTCACGTCAGCCTCCAAGGCTAGAGTGAGTTGTTCAGGAACGCATCGAAATGCTGCGTCAAGTTATACTACCATATTCGCCACTTGTCAATATAAGCTACATCTGTTACAATGGTTACTAATTATGGCATCAAAACTTCCAACCGTAGCAATTATCGGACAGGCGAACGTCGGCAAAAGTTCGCTTTTTAATCGTATGGTTCAGGCTAAGCAAGCGATTGTCGCCCGCGAAGCCGGTACTACCCGCGACAACGTCATTGGTAAGGTCCTGCACAAGGACCACGCTTTTTGGCTGGTTGATACCGCCGGTCTTAAAGATCCCAACGACGAGTTCGAGGCCAGTATTCAGGACCAAATTACTGATGCCGCTGAAACTGCCGATATTATCCTGGTGGTCGTCGACAGCACTCGTTACGTTGGCGACGAAGACCGTCTGGTTGCCAAAAAAGCCCTGCGCTCTAAAAAACCAGTTATTTTGCTGACCAATAAGTCAGATCTAGCTGGTAGTCTGGACGAAACCGAATTCCGCCGCCTGGGTATTAAAGATATTATCCGCACTAGCGCCGAGCACAACGTCGGTATTGAGGATGTTCTAGACCGCCTAAGCGAAATGTTACCGGCCGTTAAAGATATTCCCGAAGAAGACGTTCTGCGCGTGGCCCTAATTGGCCGTCCAAACGTCGGTAAAAGCAATCTGTTCAACAGCTTAGCTGGCAAACAGCAGGCGATTGTTGCCAATATCGCCGGCACCACCCGCGACATTAACCGTGTTCGCGTCAACTACAAGGGTCAAGCGATTGAACTACTTGATACCGCTGGCATGCGCCGACCAGGCAAGCAAGAGGTTGGCATTGAGAAATTTAGCGTTCTACGTAGCCTGCAAGCCATTGAAGAAAGCGATGTTTGTTTCTTGCTGCTTGACGTTAACGAACTTGGCACTCAACTTGACCAACGTCTGGCTGGCATTATCGACGAAGCTGGCAAGGGCCTAGTGGTCGTAGTTAGTAAATGGGATATTGTTGAAGAAAAAGACGCTTTTACGCGCGACGCCTTGGCGCCAAAAATCGCCAATACGTTTGATTTTGTGCCTTGGGCACCGCTAATTTTCACCAGTAGTGTTACTGGCCAAAACGTGACTAAACTATTCGATTTAGCGCTTGAAATTAAAGACCGCCGCGCCCAACAAACCAAAACCCGTGTCTTAAACGACATGTTGCAACGCGCCGTCGGCGCACATCCGCCAGCTGGTCTTAAAAATACCCATCCGAAGCTACGCTACATCGTTCAAACCGATACCACGCCGCCATGGTTTGTAATTTATGGATCGAACCTAAAATTTGTTCACTGGAGCTACAAGCGCTACCTTGAGAACACCCTGCGCGAAACCTACGACTACATTGGTACGCCGATTAAATTCAGTTTCATCGACGAAAAACAGATCAAAGACAACCGCGAGCGCATCGCCGCCGGCAAAGACCCAATTGATAAAAAGGGCAAGTAGCACCGGCCTAGTTAAGTTAACCTAACTTAGGCTATACTTTAATTATGAAACTTATCTTAGCCCAAGGTAATCCCGGCGAAGAATATCGCACCACGCGCCACAACGTCGGTTTTATGGCGCTCGATAGCTATGCCGCCCTAAACGGCGCTCAGTGGCAGGAAAAGCCCAAATTTCATGCTTATATCGCTGAGTTTAAAGTGGGTGACGAAAAGGTACTACTCGTTAAACCAACAACTTTTTATAACGAAACCGGCCGCAGCGCCCGCGCTTTGATTGATTTTTATAAACTTGACCCAGCCGCCGATTTACTTGTTATTCACGACGACTTAGCCCTGCCATTTGGCACGGTTCGCACCCGCAACAAGGGTAGTGATGCCGGTAATAACGGTGTCAAAAGTCTTAACGCGGCCGTTGGCGACAGTTTCCACCGTATCCGCGTTGGCACCTGGAACGAGTTGCGTAACCAAATGAACGACGTCGATTTCGTATTAGGGCATTTTTCGAGCGATGAAAAAAAGACGCTCGCCAGCGTCGTTATTCCGCATGTTTCGGATTTGATTGATAAATTCATTCGCGGCACATTCGAGCTGACCAGTACCAATCTTTAGAAATGAAAAAGGCACTCCGTTTTAAGGGAGTGCCGGCGGGGCGGCGGAACTGCATTGCTGCAGCTCGCCGCCCCGTGCACACAGCGCGTCAGCCGCTTGCGCCAACTTTCGGCGCCTCGGCGGCGTGCCGCTTGTTGGCGACCGCGGCGGCCCGCTCGGCGGCTTTCGCCTTCCGTCTGGCAGCTGCGATAGAGCGCCACTCCCGAAGGAGCAGGCGCAGCTTAGGCAGCCACGCCAGCACGACAAAAATCGTGCCGACAACGATCGGCCCGGTGTAGGCCCAGTCGGGAAGAACTCCCCAGCTGTAAGCCTTGCCGCCCGCCACCGTGTGACGCAGACCGGCCAGGTTCAGAACGAGACCAGCGAGCAACAGCAGCGCACCAGCTCCGAACATGGACATGGGGATGTTGTGCCGCCACAGGCCGGCGACCATGACCACGAGGGTCACGGCAGCGAACCCGAACAGGACGAAGTAAATGAGCGAGCTCACGCAAACCTCCGCTTACGAAGTGTGCACTCGTCCGTTCGGACGAGATCATCTCAGATTGAGATTGAATAATAATAACATAAACATCATCAAAAGTCAAGGCACCAAAAAGCGCCAGGTAAGGGTGGGCATCACCTGACACCAGTTTGCCCTTCGTCCCACCCGATCCGGGTATACGTGATCCACCTCACAAAACGTAGAGATCCGCTGGACAAAGGGGTTAGTATACGCTAAAAAGCTTTCTAAGCGGTGTAACAGTGGAGGGTAG
>DAIDJW010000027.1 GCA_027451185.1 Candidatus Saccharimonadota bacterium | reverse complement strand
GGCACTACCAGCTACTACCAGAACAACACCGACCACACCATCCCAACCCCAGGCGGCTGTCCTGGTCACGGCCAGAACGGGGTAGCAGCGATAACGAATTTAGCGACTAATCCTAGCTTTGAAGATGGTATTTTTGGCGGTACGTATCAAGGGGCTGCCCTGTCAAACGGAAGTCCCGGAACTGTTCCATACGGCGCAACAGCCCTCGAGGTTATGCCTGTTGCGAATACAGGCTTTACGGGCTGGGATACTGGCAACCCTGCGGGGTGGATATCTGGTCAAACCTATACCGTATCAGTTGCGATCTATAGGACTAGTGCTACGGAGACTCTTGTATACTTTGTTGATGGTGTAGGCGAAACTACTATCAACGTCCCGGTTGACACATGGACTCGTATCTCAATGACGTTTACCTACACATCTGGGTCGTTTGGCGTACGTCAAGATAACGCTACGGCATCACCATCACCGTTCTATCTCGACGGAGTGATGTATACCCGGGGTCCGGTTCAGTATAGTTACGCCGACGGCAATAGTCCATCCTGGATCTGGAACGGTACGCCGAACGCTTCAACGTCGACCGGGCCGGTGCTATAGTTATTTACCGAGTTGATCGTCTGTCTATTGTATTGGACCGCGATATCGTATATACTGTGTTCAGTACATTCCGGCCGGCAGGTCGGATTTTTTAGTAAAAAAGGAGAATTGATTATGGAAGATTTAGACCTCAAACAGTTAACCATGGCCGTGCGCAGCATTGCCGAAGAAAAGAACTTGCCTGAAGAAATTGTTATGTCAGTGATTGAGCAGGCGATTGCTGCCGCTTGGCGCCGTGACAATGGCGAGCGCGACCAAGAAGTCCGTGCTGAATTAAATGTTAATAGTGGTACCGCTAAGGTATTTGTGGCCCGCGAAGTTGTCGACGAAGTTGGCAGCCCAGCTCACGAGATTAGCGTCGAAGATGCCCGCAAAGTTAAGCCAGGTGTCGAGGTTGGCGATGTAATCGAAGATGAGCACGAAGTCAGTAGCTTTGGCCGCGTGGCCGCGCAAACCGCCAAGCAGGTTGTTTTGCAGCGCCTACGTGAAGCTGAGCGCGAAGTCGTCCTAGCTGAATACGAAGATCAAATCGGCACCGTTTTAACCGGTACTGTCCAGCGCGTTGAGCCACGCGTGGTGCGGGTTGAAATCGGCAAAGCTAACGGTATTATTCCGCAAAGCGAACAGATTCAGGGCGAGTACTACAATGTCGGTAGCCGTATTAAGGTCTTTTTGAAGGATATCGAGCGCGATAACCGTGGCCCACAATTGATTTTGAGTCGCGGCAACGAAGCTTTTATTGAATATCTGTTCCGCCAAGAAGTACCAGAGCTGGAAACCGGCGCTGTCGAAATTAAAGCGATTGCCCGTGAGTCGGGTCGCCGCACTAAATTAGCTGTTGCTAGCACCGTACCTGGTGTTGACCCAGTCGGCACCTTTGTCGGAGGCCATGGTACTCGCGTCCAGGCTGTCATGAACGAAATTGGCGACCAAGAAAAAATCGACATTGTGACCTATAACGAAGATATTGAGCAGTTTATCAAGAATGCGCTTAGCCCGGCCGAAGTCGCCAAGGTTGAGTTAGATAAAACCAACAAACGCGCTAAGGTTTTCGTGAATGAAGACCAGCAGTCGATTGCCATTGGCCGTGGCGGCCAAAACGTCCGCCTAGCCAGCCGTCTGACGGGTTACGAGCTAGATATCGAGCAGCAGGCCGCCGCTAAGCCAGCCGCGCCAGCTCCACGCAAGAATATCGAAGACGACCTGATGAGCGCCGTCGAAGAATCCGCCGAATAAATAACCCACAACGCAAAATTAGCACTCGCTTGACCTGAGTGCTAATTTTTTGCTATACTGATGTTAGGAAGATCGCAAAAGCCTTAAATATGCTTGCGCTTTCACAGTAGGAGGATAGATAATAAAAATATGGCTGATGATTTTGCAGAATTTATTTCACATTTAACCGACAATGCGCGAACTAGCTTACATCACGCAACGGTTATTGCTCAGGGCTACGGCAGCCCATATATCGGTACTGAGCACTTGTTGCTGGGCCTAATGGCTCAGGGTGCATCGGTAGGCGCAAAACTGCTGGCCGATGCTGGAGTAACCCTCGACCGTGCTCAGGGCGCCCTAAACTTAGAGCCAATGACGACTTTTATTGGCCCGATTAATACCAAAAGCTTGAGCGAAACAGCTAAGTTGGCTTTGAAAATGAGTTGGGATGTTGCCCAAGAGTTTCACCAGGACTTTTTAGGCACAGAGCACATTCTATATAGTATTTTGAGTCAGAAGAATGCTCGGGCGACTGTTTTGCTGCGTGATATGAATGTTGATATTCCAGGACTCGTGGCCGAACTTGAAGAGTACTTCGATCACCAAAATGATTCGTATCGTGATATTGATGACGCCACCATGGAAACCAAGCAAATGCCGCGCCGCAAGGGTGCCCTTGAGACTTTTGGGACCGATTTAACGGCCAAGGCGCGGGCTGGTCAGCTTGACCCGGTGATTGGTCGTGGCGAGCAAGAAGAGCGAATTATTACGATTCTTAGCCGCCGCACCAAGAATAACCCGGTGCTTATTGGTGAGCCTGGCGTCGGTAAAACGGCCATTGTTGAAGGCCTAGCTCAACGCATTGCCGCCGAGGACGTGCCGGAGCACCTGCTTGACCGACGGGTGGTACAGCTTGACTTGGCTGGCATGATTGCTGGGACTAAATATCGCGGTGAGTTTGAAGAACGCCTCAAGAAAGTTATGACCGAGCTGCAACAGCAAAAGAACGTTATTGTCTTTATTGACGAGCTACATCTACTAGTGGGCGCCGGTGCGGCCGAAGGTGCGCTTGATGCCGCCAATATGTTAAAGCCAGCTCTAGCCCGCGGCGAGCTGCGTTTAATTGGCGCGACGACGCTCGATGAATACCGCAAACACATCGAAAAAGATACGGCCTTAGAGCGCCGTCTGCAAACCATTATGGTGCCCGAGCCAAATCTGAAAGATACGATAGCAATCCTGAAAGGTCTGAAACCTTATTACGAAAAGCATCACGGTGTGGCTATTAGTGATGAGATTATTGAAGACACCGTATACATGGCCGATCGCTACTTAAGCGAGCGCTTTATGCCGGACAAGGCGATTGACGTGATTGACGAGGCGGCCGCAAGGGTGCGCGTTAAAACCGGCCATAAACCGAGTAAACTGCGCGATTATATGCGCCAGCTTAAAGGTTTGAACGACAAGATGGAAGAAGCGGTGCTAGCCGAAGATTACGAACGTGCGGCCCTTTATAAAACACGCATCAGTCAACTTAACGTGAAAATTGACGAAATTCGCGCCGCCGATGGCAATAAAACACCGATTAATCTGTCGGATGATGACGTCGCCAGCGCCATTGCGGCCATGACCGGTATTCCTGTCCGACGGGTGCAAAAGTCGGAAGCCAAACTACTGACCCATCTTGAAAAACATCTTGGTAAATACATTATTGGTCAGCAAGAAGCGGTCGAAAAAGTTTCGCGGGCTATCCGCCGCAGTCGCAGTGGCGTGGCAAGCAGCAAGCGTCCGATTGGCTCATTTGTCTTTATGGGACCGACTGGCGTTGGTAAAACCGAGTTAGCCCGCGTATTAGCGCGTGAAGTTTTTGGCAGCGATGACGCTCTAGTAAAAATCGATATGAGCGAGTTTGGCGAGCGCCATAACACATCGCGACTATTAGGCGCGCCAGCTGGCTACGTTGGTTATGAAGACGGTGGCCAGCTAACCGATAAAATCCGCCGTCAACCATACAGCGTTGTGCTGTTCGATGAAATTGAAAAAGCGCACCCAGAGGTATTTCAGCTGCTGCTGCAGCTATTAGAGGACGGCAGTATAACCGATGCCAAGGGCCACAAGGTTGATTTTAGCAACACGATTGTTATTTTGACTAGCAACCTTGGAGCAGATCGAATGATGAAAGAATCAAGTTTGGGATTCCATGCCGAGACCAAGGGTGACAAAAAGCAACTTGAAGTGGCCCATCAAGAAAACGCGGCTGCTGCCGAAGAAGCTTTACGTCGAATGATGCGGCCTGAACTAATCAACCGCTTCGACGCTATTGTGACATTTAATGCACTCACCAGGGCTGAAGTTTCAAAGATCTTCGACAATCTGATTAACGAGTTGCAAGACCGTCTGATACACAAAGGTATTCACCTGGTTATATCACCGGCTGCCAAGCGTCTTATGATTAACAAGGGTTATGACGAAAAATTTGGCGCTCGGCCGTTACGCCGCGCAATTCAAGACATGTTAGAGCATAAGATCGCCGACGGGATTCTGTCGGGCGAATATGAAAAGGGCAGTGTTTTAGCCGTTGGGGCGGACAAGGGTGAAATCAAACTAAATGTATCCCAAGAAGTCTAAGGCCTCGGGCCTACTAACCACTCTTATAACAGTTATAGCATTGCTGTTGTTGGGTTTTGTAGTCCTTAACAACAAACAACAGATCATTGATCAAATTAACTACTGGAACTACAAGCCCAGCTCAACCATCGCATCGTTTGCCGAGCGTTCCGGTATGAGCAGCGAAGGCAAGTTTTTGTTTTACGCCTCGCAGCCGCAATTGCAGGACGCCGCTCAATTTAATAAATCATGCCCCAATCAGGGCGGTGGCGTCGCAGTGTTGGGTTGCTACAACAATCAGTACATTTATATTTATAACGTTACCAACTCAAAACTAGACGGTATTCGTGAAGTCACGGCGGCTTACGAGATGCTGCACGCTGCCTACAAGCGCACCCAGGGTAGCGACTTAACAAAACTCAACCAGCTGATTGAGTTGACCTATGCCCAACCGGACAATACGGCGAAATTTAAGTCGACGGTTGACTACTTTGCGACAACCGAGCCAGGTGAACGCGATAACGAGCTATTTTCATTGATTGCTACGCAAGACCCGAGCGTCGATCCGCAACTCGAAGCTTACTACAGCCGCTATTTTTCAAACCGCCAGGCGTTAGTGAGCTTGTACGCCAAGTATTCGTCGGTCTTTACGGCTCAGGAAAATCAGACCAAAGCATACGCCGACCAACTAAATAGCTTGATTAATCAAATTAATCAAGAAACGGCCGCCTATACCCAGCAAGTCACACAGCTCAATGCCGATGTGGCCGACTTCAATAACCGCGCCAAGAACAATCAGTTTGATTCGACGAGCCAATTTTATGCTGAACGGTCAGCCTTAGTGAGTCGTGTCGATGCCTTGACGGCCATGCGCGATAATATTAATAATCAAATTAACCAGTACAATGATTTGGTAAAACTGTACCAAAACAGTGCGCTTGCCAGCAATGAATTATATAAGAGTATCGATAGCACCAGCACTTTAGCGCCGGCGCCGTCGGTGTAACGTGGTACAATAATGACGTGGTAAAATCTAGGACACAATTTGTGTGTCAAAACTGTGGGGCGGTTTATGGTAAGTGGTCTGGTCGCTGTGAAAATTGCGGTGAGTGGAACACCTTAGTTGAGCAAATATCAGCGCCAGCCGGCAAGTCAGTGGTGGCACGGGCCGGCAATGGCGGACATGTTTTGACGGCTCAAACAATGCGCTCAATTGCGTCTGAAAAGGCTGTCGAGCGCTTAAAAACGGGCATCGATGATTTAGATATTGTCTTAGGCGGCGGCATTTTGCCGGGTGCCGTGGTGCTGCTTGCCGGACAACCGGGCATTGGCAAAAGTACGCTGCTATTACAAGTCACTGCTAAGGTTGCCGAATCGGTACCGGTTTTATATGCCAGTGGTGAGGAATCGGCCTCGCAGGTAAGATTGCGCGCCGAGCGGCTGGGTGCGCATCACAATGATCAATTAGGCTTTGTGGCGACCACCAGTGCTGACGATATTGCGGCTACCATTCGCAGCGGTCAATATAAATTGGTTATTATTGACTCTATTCAAACCCTAGCGCTAGACGAAATTACTAGTGCGCCGGGAACAGTTAGTCAAATTACCAATTCTAGCAATGTGATTATTCGAGCCGCCAAAGAGGCTGGGGCGGCCGTCGTTTTGGTCGGACACGTCACTAAAGAAGGTAGCATTGCTGGACCAAAAGTATTAGAGCACTTGGTTGACGTTGTGCTGCAGTTTGAAGGTGACCGTTACGGTGGCTTCAAAGTAGTGCGAGCGATTAAAAACCGGTTTGGCTCAACCAACGAAGCGGCCATTTTTGAGATGGACGAGAATGGCCTGCGTATCGTTAGCAATCCTTCGGCGACCTTGCTGGCCGAGCGCCAAAATGCCGATGGTTCGGTTGTTTTAGCCACTATCGAAGGAACTCGCCCGCTACTGGTTGAAATTCAGGCGCTTGTTAATCCGACCAGTTTCGGCTATCCTAAGCGTACGGCCAGTGGTTTTGACTTAAATCGTCTCAACCTGCTAATCGCCGTTTTGGAGCGCCGCACCAAACTGAATTTATCCGATAAAGATATCTATATCAACGTTGTCGGCGGTTTAAAACTAAACGACCAAGCAGCTGACCTGGCTATCTGTATGGCGATTGCCAGCGCGGCAGCCGGGCGCCGACTAGATGATAAAGTTGTCGTCTTTGGTGAGGTGGGCCTTGGCGGCGAAGTTCGTTCGGTCATTGGGATTGATCGGCGAATTGCCGAAGCAAAAAAGCTGGGCTTTAAACAGGCCATCGCTCCAGCAAATAGTGCAAAAAATGAATTTATAAAAGGAGTTGGCGATTTACGCATGGCGTTGATTGATTACCTCCAGAAATAAGAGGAAACATGGAATTTTATATATTAATACTAGTGATAATCGTAGTTGCCGAGCTTAGCTACGTGGCGGTTCAACAAAAAAACCATCAACCGCCTAAACAACTTAAAAACAATTTACGGCCAATTTTTGTCGATACCTCAGTTTTAATTGATGGCCGTATTTTAGCTGTCGCTCGGTCTGGTTTTATTACCGATACTTTGGTTATTCCGCGCAGTGTAATTGGTGAGCTGCAATTCTTGGCCGACAACGGCGATCACGACAAACGCACACGGGCTCGCTACGGCCTAGATTTGGTACGCGAGCTACAGGCGTTAGATTCGGTCAAAACCGAGATTTTGCAGGATGGCAGTCGAGCTGTGGACGGCGTCGACAACCAGTTGCTGAGCTTAGCTAAACAATATAGCGGTGTTATTTGTACCATCGACTACAACCTAAACAAAGTCGCTAATGTCGAAGGCCTAACTGTGCTTAACGTCAACGATTTGGCGATGAGCCTACGCATGGCTTATCTACCGGGCGAGCGAATGATGCTTGAAATTACTCAAAAAGGTAATGAGCAACATCAAGGCGTAGGCCACCTACCGGACGGTACGATGGTGGTGGTTGAACAAGCCGGCAGCATGGTTAGTAAGCAAGTTGAAATCGAATTTATTCGTAGCCTGCAAACGGCCGCCGGTAAGATGATGTTCGCTAAGTTGACGTCTACCAAGAATATTAAAGGCGGCGACTCAACTAAGCCGACTGAGGGAAAGTTCGATAAACCCCGCACTAATAAACCAACCGGCACTAAGTATTCAAAGCAGCCGTCGCGGCCGCAGGCGCAGCCAAAGCCAGAAGAACCGGTTGTTAAGGCTGTCGAGCCAGTAGCGGCTACCGTGCCTGCCACACAGGCAGCTACGCAGCCAAGGAACGGCCGCAACAACAGCCGTCGCCGTAATGGCAACGATCACGAAGATAACCTTATTAAACTAGTTAATAATCAATAATAAGCATCATTAAAATACGCCTCGCTGCTAAATGCACGAGGCGTATTTTTTGGCTTGTAGTAGTTCTAGTTCTAGTTAGCTTGACCTTTGCTGGTCGTCGAGCTAGTGACATCAATGGTGGCGCTGGGGCCGGTTGGGCTTTGATATAGCCCGGTATCGGTGGCAGCGGCCGTCACAGTCTGGTTGCCGGTAGTAGCGCTGTCTGGTGTATAGGTGGTTGTCCAAACATTGCCGCCAGCATTGGTGGCTGGTTGTGTCTTGCCTCCGATGGTGACGTTAACGCTATTGACGTTAAATTTAGCATCGCCGGGGTT
>DAIDJW010000026.1 GCA_027451185.1 Candidatus Saccharimonadota bacterium | reverse complement strand
GAAAGTAAAAAAGCGGCTAAATCAGTCTTGCAAGCCCTGTATCTAACCAACGAAGACGGCACCAACGTGTTAATTCAGGAATATGTCAAAGAAGCCGGCGGTAGTGATATTAGGGCCTTTGTGGTCGGCGGACGAGTAGTAGCAAGTATGAAGCGCCAAAGCCTGGACGATGATTTTCGATCGAACCTGCACAAGGGTGGCGAAGGCACGGCGATTAAACTGACTGACGAAGAAAAGAAGATGGCTGTTAAGGCCGCCAAGGCCATGGGACTGAACGTTGCCGGCGTTGACCTGATGCGTAGTGCTCGCGGACCGCTAATCTTAGAGGTGAACGCCAGCCCTGGTTTTGGAATCGAAAAAATCACCGGTCGTAACGTGGCTGAAAAGATTATTGAATACGTCGAGCAAAACGCCAAACGACGCGTCCGTAAAGACCGGGTTGGTGCTTAAGCTAAACTCGTAAACTCTGCTACAATTAGGTTATGAATGTTGTCGCGACTTTTGCGGTAATCGGCCTGGCCTTGTTCCTGTGGGCTTATGTAACTAGACGCCGCTTTGGGTTGTTAGGTTTAGCTCTGGCGGCCGGCTCGATGCTGAGCACTATTTGGGCGCCGGCCATCACTAAGGCGATTTCGGTACACGGTTTTGTCGTTATGAACTCGCTGACTAACTCGTTTGTTTTGTCGGCGATTGTGCTGGCTCCGGCAATCCTGATTTTGCTGCACGGCGCCAAATATCACAGTTCGCTGGCGCGATTCGTTGGCGCGCTGCTGTTTACGCTTTTGGCGTTGGCACTGCTGGTTGAGCCGCTGGGCTACGCGCTACCGCTTACTAATCAGACGGGCGTTCAGGCATATAATTGGCTGACGGCCAACAAGCAAATGATTATTAGCGTGGGACTAGTGGTGGCGGTGCTCGATGTGTTTTTGACCAAGCCGCCCCAGCACCACACCGGACGACGCGATAAGCGTTGACAAGCGACCTCTGTTGCAGTATCATATGTGAAGTGATCTGGGACCATAGCTCAGTTGGTTAGAGCGCTTGCCTTTTAAGCAAGATGTCGTGGGTTCAAAGCCCACTGGTCCCTCCAAAAAGAACTCAAAAGATTAGACTAATCGCCGCCAATTTGGTGGCTTTTTAGTTTACAGACGCAAAAGTGTAAAGACGCCTCCTGGGGTTTCTACTTAATTGGACGAAAAGTCCCTGACGTTAGTGAGAGTGAGCACTAGTTTGCCAACAAAATACGGTGCTTTTATTTGAGCAGTACCTAAAAGATGGTGGCTATGACCTAGTGTTGGAAGGATTATTTACTTGGGATAATGCAAATTCTAACCAGGGGGATGCAAAGCATTTAATTGATATGGCTCAAAATTATGGCTTTAAGGCTACAAGTATTGTGCTGAGGGCCGAGAAAGAAGAATTGCTCAGGAGAAATAGTGAACGTCAATACTCAGTCCCAAATGATGGGTTTGAGGAGCTTTATAATAATATTTACCAAACCGTAGACCCAAGTGAAGCTATTGTTGGCTCAACTAAGAAGTCCGCGCGGTGTTGAGGTTGACGGTTCTGGCAATTTTTACATCGCCGATAATGGCAATAATCTTGTCTTGAAGGTAGTCCCCCAATTTTAATTTAGCCATTCATCAATAACTTAGATTAAGCTTAAAAAATGTTATACTCATCTATATGCAATGGTGGGTACTTAAGAGGCGTTTACATGAGTCGTGGTTGGTTGCAGCGGCCAGCTTTGGGGTCTTACTCGGTTGCTGCGGCGCACAGTTGGCAAATGGATATTTTGCCGACATCGGCTGGTTGGTTTTGGCAACATTATTATTGATAGTTGTTTTTTATGTCCGTCGCGTTTGGATGGTAGTCGTAGCCTTGGTGGCCGGCAGCCTATTGGGCGTTTGGCGCGGGTCGTGTGAACAGGTTAACCTGGTGCAGTATCAGCCATACTATGGCCATAACTTGTCGTTAAGCGGAACGGTCGGTGACGACGTAGTCGAAAGCGGCGGTCAGGCGGTGGTCGTGCTTAACAAAATTAAAATCGATTACCGGCTGCCTGGCAAAATACGCTTAACGGTTGCGGCGACCAGCGCCAAACGTGGCGATTTGCTAACGGTTAGCGGTAAGTTAACGCCTGGCTTTGGGGCTTACGCCGGCTCTATCTACCGAGCGCACATAGATAAACTGGTTGAACCGGTGCCTGGTGACGTGGCTAGGCGGGTACGCGATTGGTTTGCGACGGCCGTACGGAAGGCGATACCCGAACCTCGGGCCAGCTTGGGTTTGGGCTATTTGGTTGGCCAGAAAAGCGCTCTGCCAACTGATTTAACGGACGCTTTAAAAGTGGCCGGCTTAACACACGCCGTAGTTGCCAGTGGTTACAATTTAACAATTTTAGTTAGATTATCACGACGGCTTTTTGGGCGAATTTCGAAGTTTATGGCGGCTTTTGGTTCGGGTTGTTTGATTGCTGGTTTTATGGCGGTAACGGGGCTGAGTCCCAGCATGTCGCGCGCTGGATTAGTATCAGGGCTAAGCCTAGCAACTTGGTATTATGGTCGACAGTTTCACCCACTGATTTTACTGGTTTTGGCGGCAGCTATTACTACTTTGATCAACCCGTCGTACGTTTGGGGCGATTTGGGCTGGACACTAAGCTTTTTAGCCTTTGCTGGTGTGATGCTAGTCGGCCCGATTGGCCAGGCTTATTTTTTCGGCGATAAGCCACCTGGTACGGTGCGACAAATCCTTGGTGAGACGATAGCGGCGCATTTAGTGACGGCACCGGTGATTATGTTGTCGTTTGGTACGCTGTCGAATGTGGCGATATTCTCTAATTTACTCGTTTTACCACTAGTGCCGCTAGCGATGTTGTTGACGTTTATTGCTGGTATTGCCGGGCTTGTTTTGCCCGGTGTTGCGGCTATTGTTGGCCTGCCGGCTAATTGGCTGCTAGCTTATATGGTTAAAACGGTGCAAGTATCGGCCGGATTACCCTGGGCGCAAACCGAATTCCAGCCAGCGCTTTGGCTGGTGGCTGTGAGTTATGTTGCAATGATTTTAGTCGGCGTATATATGTGGCGGGCGAGTCGGTTTAATTTACGCTCGGCGAGTATAGTCGAATGACTCCGTATCTGTTATAATATGACGCAGTGAGCGAAAAATAAACTCGTTTATTTTTCCGAATAAGGAAATATTATATAGCGACAAAGGCGCAATATAATATAGAAAAACGGAGATTTCTTTATGTCAGGACACAGCAAGTGGTCAACCATTAAACGTGAAAAAGGCGCTAAAGACGCCAAACGCGGCGCTGTTTTTACAAAAATCGGTAACCAGATTGCCATCGCCGCTCGCGGTGGTATTGACCCAACCATGAACTCCGCCTTAGCGCTGGCCATCGAAAAAGCTAAGCAGGCGAACATGCCGGCGGCTAACATTCAGCGAGCTATTGACCGGGTGGCCGATAAAAATGCAGCCGTTCTAGAAGAGGCGACCTACGAGGCTATGGGCCCCGGTGGTATCGGTATTATTATTGAGGTGGCGACCGACAACAAAAATCGTACTTTTCCTGAGGTGCGCACTGCCTTAACCAAGAACGGCGGTCGCATGGCCGATGCCGGTAGTGTGATGTTTCAGTTTACGCGCAAAGGTGTTATTAACGTGGCCGCGACAGGCGAGGATGCTCTGCTGACCATTCTGGACGCCGGTGCTGAGGATGCTATCGAAGAAGAAGGTGAAATTATCGTTTACATCGATCAAAAAGATTTAGCCAAGGTGCGTACGGCCATTATTGAAGCTGGCCTGACGGTCACGAGCGCCGAGCTGCAATATGTGCCCAATATGCCGGTTGAAGTGAGCGACCCAGAGACGGCCGCCAAAGTCCTGCGTCTGATGGATGCCATTGACGATCTAGATGACGTCGTCAACGTCCATACCAACGCTGATATTACAGCCGAAATCGAATAATTTCTATTTTAAGCTTGCATTAAGTAAATACTAGCATTATGATTGGATTATGCATAAGCATTTTCTAAGTATTGTTAGAATTGTATGTATATTTGGTGGCCTGCTAGCTGCTGGATTTATTCACGAAATAGCGGCTGCCGAGCCGGTGCCAAGTGTTGTTATTAGCCGCGTTGCGGTTCGCGAGGCGCCGGTTGACGATTCAACTAATAGTTCGAATGAATTTGTGGAAATCGCCAACAATAACTCTAGTCAGATCGATATAACCAACTGGTGCCTAAGGTATGCATCTGTCAGTTCACCGGAAACGTTTAAGACGTTAGGTTGCTTTTTACCGCATGGCGATAACGGTCACGTTATCCTGCCGCCCTTAGGTCGGGCGCTCGCAGCCACGGCCGAATATTTAAATGCCCATAATCAGACAGCCGGCTATGATTTTATCTTTAAACCGTCACTGTCTAATGATGCCGGCTATTTACGGTTAGTCGATAGTAATAGTCAGACTGTCGACACTATAAACTGGGGTGTCGGCGTGACGTCGGTTAACGCTGGTGCCAGTGTTGGCAGTCAAGTTATGGATCGTATCAATCTATCTGATGGCCAGCTTCAACAAACTGGCAAGCCGGCTGATGATTTTAAGTTAGTAGCGCCCGCTCTGAATTATGCCAGTACGGCGCAATATGTTTTAGACCTCTGTCTCAATCTTGATAATATACAGACAGAGGTGCCGCCCGGCTTGAGCCTGGACGGTGAGGGCAATTGCTCGCCGCCATCGGTAGATGTCTGCCTCAATATCGATGGTGTTCAGTCGGCGCTCCCCCAAGGCGATACGGCTGATGAAGCGGGCAATTGCTACCCAGCTAGCGACAATTCTGATGTCGTCGCACCATTAGACGATAGCCAAAACACCAATTCAGCCGTCGAGGCCCAGCCAATAATGAATCTTGAGCTGTCGGAAGTATTGGCTAACCCGGTCGGTGCGGATACTGGCCGCGAATTTATCGAATTGTATAACCCAAATGCGACGCCGGTTAGCGTTAATGATTATCAATTATTTGTCGATGACAATTTGGTGGACAAACTATCCGGGCAAACGATTGAGCCGACTAGCTATCTGGTGCTAACCAATGATACCTATGATTTTAGGCTATTAAATACTAGCGGACAGTTGTCGTTACTGCTCGCAGGTAAGCTAGTTGACTCAACCACCTACGACAGCCCTAAAGATGGCTGGTCATGGTCGAAAATCGCTGGCGTATGGCAGTATACTAATCAAGTTACCCCAGCCGCCGCTAACTTAGCTCTGCTGCTTCCTGCGAATAATGATGCGGTCGTCATCGCGCCTACACCGGCTTGTCCGGCAGGCCAGGAACGCAACCCCGATACGAACCGTTGTCGCAAGCTAGTCGTTGCCGATACGAATTTAGCTTGTCCAGCAGGGCAATATCGCAACCCGACGACTAATCGTTGCCGGTCTATCGCCGCTACCGCTAGTGTTTTAGCTAGCTGCGGTCCCGACGAGGAGCGTAATCCGTTGACAAATCGATGCCATAAAGTAGTCTTGGCGAGCAGCGAATCAACTGCCTGTCCCGCAGGCCAGGAACGCAACCCAGCGACTAATCGTTGCCGTAAGCTGCAAGTTATGCCGACGGCCGATTATGCAGTTGCTGGCGTCAAAACCGAGCAAGCCGCCGGCTCAAAATTAATCTGGTGGTTGGTCGGCGGTGTTTTGTTGCTGTGTCTGATTTACGCGCTGTATGAGTGGCGGCATGAAATTGTTAAGTTATGGCAAAGGTGGTGGCCGTGGCAAAGGCCTGTAAAATAATCTATACTTGGGCTATGCGCATCATAGGAATCGATCCAGGCACCGGTATTTTAGGTTTTGGCGTGGTTGACTTTGATACTAGCGGCAAGGCTAAAGTGGTGGATGCTGGTGTTATAACTACGCCAGCACACACACCACATGACGAACGTCTGGAAGATATCTTTGATAACTTAACAGATATTGTCGCCAGTACTAAGCCGCAGGTAATGTCGGTTGAGAAATTATTTTTTACGAAGAACGTGACGACGGCCATGACGGTCGCCGAGGCGCGCGGCGTCGCGCTGCTAGTTGCTCGTAAAGCAGGCATTCCGATTGCCGAGTACACTCCAATGCAGATCAAGCAAAGTTTAACTGGCTATGGTAAGGCTGACAAAAAACAAGTTCAAGAAATGGTTCGCCTGCAACTAGGGCTTAAAGAGGTGCCGAAACCCGATGATTGCGCCGATGCCTTAGCGGCGGCCATCACCCATTCATTAATGAGCAGGATATAAAGTATAATACGATTATGATTGCACATGTATTTGGAGTAGTGGCTGAGAAATTCAATAATGCCGTGATTGTTGACGTGCATGATATTGGTTATGAAGTCCAGGTGTCAACGCCCGACTTTGAACGAGCCATTCTGGGCGAGACGGTCAAGTTTTATACCTATCACCACATACGCGAACAGGCTCAAGAGCTGTATGGCTTTTCAAGCCTAGCGGCCAAGAAGCTGTTTGAATTGCTTATTACCGTGCAGGGGGTTGGGCCAAAGGCGGCGTTAGCCATTTTAAGTATTGGCGAAAGCGAGCAGGTGCGTAACGCCATCGCTAGCGGCGATACGGCTTTTGTATCGAAAGCCAGTGGTGTTGGTAAACGAACTGCCGAGCGGGTGATTGTCGATTTGTCCGATAAGGTCGGCCTAGCAACGCATTATGCCGCTTCATTAGTCCAGACTGAGCTTAATACCAACGACGAGGCCCTTGAGGCGCTAATGGCGCTTGGTTATAGTCTAAATGATGCTAGCAAAGCCCTTGAAGATATTCCGAATGATTTACCGACCGCGAAACGTGTGACCTTGGCTCTGCGCGACAAATGATTCGTCTACCGCCGCTGCCAAGGCAAACGATTCGCTATGCCATCCAAAGAATGCACGAGCGGCGCAAAGAAGATGACCTGATTCACAGTTTGATCGAGCTAACGCGCGAAACTATTAGTTTGGTTAATCAACGCCAATTAGCGGCCGACAAAGTCATTGACCTGGCGGTCACGGCTCAAGATATAATCTATAATTCGCGCATTACAAAAACCGGTTTTACCAACGAACTGAGCGCGCTACTGTTTGATATTTGTCAGCTAAAAGATTTTCAGTTGACTAGCGACGCTAGCGCCAAAACCTGGCAACGGCAACTACGCCGGCGTCTCAACGAGACTGAAAATCGATATGTGACTCATTTTGAGCCGTCACGCCAGGCGAAGCACAATATGCGCCAAGTGACTCGGCCGATTTTTTATCGTATGCTTTGTAAGGCCGAAGATTGTCGACTCTATTTCTTGGAACTGGTCGAGGCGCTGGATGAGATGGTTACGGAAGGAACGATAGATGTTTGGTTGGCTTTCGACGAATCGTGTATGGCGCTCAACCGGCCATACATTTACACCGATCCGGCATTTGAGGGTGTCGTGGTTGAGTCATACGAGCTTTGCTGTAGCTACTCAAAGAATGTGGCCGACGAGGCTGTGGCGGCTTGGCAGGTTTTCGTTGAACATGTACGTGACCTAGAAATCAAGGCGAAAAAGCCGCGCCACCTGCATGAGGTACTAATCGGTCAATAGTCGAAGGTGTTATACTATTAGATAATGGCGATTGAGAGAATTGTTGACACCAGCGGTCGACCGGAAGACGAAGACGAGAGCCTGATCGAAGTAACGCTACGACCAGGAAGTTTTAGTGAATATGTCGGCCAAGAGCGGCTGAAGAAAAATCTGCAGCTGGCTATTACGGCTGCCAAAAAACGCGCCGAGCCGCTCGACCATATTTTGCTTTATGGTCCACCGGGGTTAGGCAAGACAACCATGGCGACAGTGATTGCCAACGAAATGGGCGCGCACATCCGTATTACGGCCGGGCCGGCGATTGAACGGGCGGGCGATCTTGCGAGTATTTTAACCAATCTGCAAGATGGTGATATTTTGTTTATTGACGAAATTCACCGCTTAAGCCGGACGGTTGAAGAGGTACTTTATGCCGCCATGGAAGACTATAAGCTGGATATTATGATCGGCAAAGGTCCGGCAGCGCGCAGTGTGCGGTTGGATTTGCCGAAGTTTACGGTAATTGGCGCGACGACCCGTACTGGTGCTTTGGCGGCACCGTTACGCGATCGGTTTGGG
>DAIDJW010000025.1 GCA_027451185.1 Candidatus Saccharimonadota bacterium | reverse complement strand
GGACATCACGTAGTCACGGGCATCGGGGTCTTCGGTGATGTCGATGACGTCGTAGTCGCAGCCGAGCTTGTCGAGTGCCCGGTAGGTGGCGCCGCACTGGACGCAGGACGGCTTGCTGTAGACGGTGATGTGGACTGTTCGAGCAGCAGTGGTCGTAGTCGCCATGTCCTTGGTGGCCTCTGCTTGATCAATCGTTGGGGTGGTCATGGCGACCGACCTCCTTGTAGCGGATGGACAGGAGCCAGATTGCCAAGCGGTGGTCGGGAACTCTGCGGGAACTCTGCCTTATGTAAACGGCTCACCGACTACCACTAGTGAATCTGCCTTAATTTTAGGCTCGCCGTCGGGCTCAAGCAATAGCATTTTGAGCCTAGAATGTAGTAGTCTACGCTACATATGGTGGATAAGTGCCAGGTGGTATAGAGCGATGCCGGCTGCGACGCTAACGTTAAACGATTCTTTCTGGCCGCGCATCGGTATTTCAATCAAATCATCGCAGGCGGCGCGCAACTCGTCGGTTAAGCCGTGCACCTCTTCGCCAAGCAATAGCGCCAGTTTGTCGGGTGTCTCATAATCCGGCAACATAACAGATCGGCTGTCTTGCTCTAGCCCGACAATTCGATAGCCGCCGCGCTTGAGAGCCGCAAGGTCGGGCTGCTCTTGGTAGTCAAACGGTACTAATTCTTCGGCGCCAAGCGCAGTTTTGTGAATCTGGTCAGTTAATTTGGCCGAGATGTGCGGCAGGCGCGGATCATTCGGTAAAACCGGGTAGGGTGTGTAACCGCTAAGGATAATCTTCGACACTCCAAGACCTTCGGCCGTTCGAAAAATCGAGCCGACGTTATGGGTTGAGCGGATATTATGAGCGACGACAATTATTTCAGGCATTGATAACAGTATAGCGCAAACCAAGTAATTATCCCCGAGCGAAGGCCTCGCAGCCCTTTAATTTACATCGCTGAGACGTGAAATTAAAGGCGCGAGGACAGCCGAGCGAGAGGATGATTACTTGGTTTAAGCTTTTACGCTTATGCTATACTAATGATAAATGGACGAGGATAAAATTCAAAAACAACGACGCGATAGCGATGAGCAGTCGACTCAACAACGAGCGGCGATTTTGGGGATTGAATATTTCGATACCCGCAATATTGACGCCAACCTGCCACTAGCCGAAAACGTCATCGACGCCAATACCATGCACACCAGCCGAATTGTGCCGCTAGCCGCTGGCAACGAGGCTGAGCCGTGGCGATTTGGCGTAACAACCCAGACGCCTCAGTCGTTCATTAACGACCTAACCAGGCGCTATAACGAGCGTGGGCAGTCGGTTCGATTCTTTTTGATAAGCCAGGGCGGCTACGAAGTCTTGATTAACCGTTATGATCCGCCAGTAAAGACTGTCTATAATGATATTGAAATCGCCCAAGAAGGCGATAGTGAAACTATTACTCAGGTTAGTCAGACCTTAAACTCGGTCAGTAGCGACGAAGTTTTTGATTTTCTGGTCGATCAGGCTGACAAACTTGGAGCAAGCGACATCCACATTGAAAACCAGCGCGACAAAATTCGAGTGCGTATGCGTATTGATGGCGCCCTGCACCCCGTTGCCGAGCTCAGCAGTGATCGTTATAGGGTGATTTTAGGGGCCCTTGCCTCGCGCGCTAATATCTCGACCGCCGCCACGACGCCGCAGTCGGGCCACATGCAAAAAGAAATCACCCGCGACGGTTCAACACACCTACTTAACCTACGCGTCGAAACCGTACCGACAATGTATGGCCAAGACGCCGTGCTCAGGTTGTTTAACTTTGATGAATCGGCGCTTAATTTAGACCGGCTGGGTATTAGCGACGCTGAACGCCGCGAAATCGATGATATCGTGAGTCATCCGCGGGGTATGGTGCTGGTTGTCGGACCAACCGGTAGTGGTAAGTCAACCACGCTTTATAGTATGATCAATGCCCTGAACACGACCGACCGCAAAATCTTAACACTAGAAGACCCAATTGAATATGGCATTTCGGGCATTACGCAGATTCCTGTCGATACAACCGGTGGCCAGAGTTTTGCTGACGAGCTACGGGCCGTTTTGCGACTCGACCCCGATGTGGTGATGATTGGTGAGGTGCGCGACGCCGACACGGCGCGGACCGCCATTCAGGCATCAATTACCGGCCACCTGGTCTTGTCGACCTTCCACGCTAGTAATTCCGCGGCCGCCTTTAGTCGCATGATTGATTTAATCGGCATCAACCCAATCTTTAGTTCGGCTATCCGTTTAGTCATGGCCCAGCGTTTGGTGCGTCGTTTAGACGATGCCACCAAAGAAGCTTATGACCCAGACGAGGCTACCAAAAAGTGGGTCCAAGAGGTACTTAAAGATTTACCGGCGCAAATTGAAAAGCCAGATCTTAGCAACTTCAAGCTCTATCGACCAGTTGTCGGTCCGGAGTCACCGTTCGGCTATAAAGGCCGCATGGTGATTATGGAACAGTTAGTTGTGACCGAACCAATACAAAAATTTATTCGTGGTGATGCTGAGGATATACATGCCGAGGTAATTGAAAAAGCGGCGCGCGAGCAAGGTATGGTGACATTGCTAGAGCGCGGCGTTTTGGCGGCCCTGCGCGGCGAGACCACGCTCGACGAAGTTAACCGTGTCATTTAAAGAATTATTGACAGCTTAACCCTTTTAAAATCGTTGAATATGTGTTACAGTTGATAACTGATTGCTAAATAATAAAGTTAAGGCGAGACGATAATGAGTTTTGAACTAATTAAACTGGTTAATGAACAGCAGAAGAAGTCGGCTGTCGTTGACGTCAAGAGTGGTGACACCGTTCGGGTTCATCAAAAAATTAAAGAAGGTAATAAAGAGCGTATTCAGGTTTTTGAAGGCGTGGTTATTCGTACTGACCGTACCGAATCACACACTGCTCGCATTACTGTTCGCAAAGTAACAAGTGGTGTCGGTGTGGAAAAAAGCTTTTTACTACATAGTCCGCTAGTTGAAAAAATCGAAGTTGTACGTCGTTCGAAGGTTCGCCGTAACTACTTAAGCTTCCTGCGCAACCGTAGTGGTAAAAGCGCTCGCCTGCGTGGTGTTAGCTTTGACCGTGAAGCTGTTAATGACATTCGCGACGAAGCCGCCGAAGCTGAAGAGGCCCGTCTAAAAGAGGCAGCTAAGGCTGAAGCCGACGCTAAGGCCGCCGAAAAGGCCGCTGAAGACGCTGCGCTAGAAGCTAAACAAGCTGAAGTTGAAGCTCGTCACGCCGACGCCTAAGCCATTAATTCGTCTCGCTTCAAAAACGCTCCGCATCTCGGAGCGTTTTTCGTATAGAATAAGATTATGATTTTAGGTATCGATGAGGTGGGGCGTGGTCCTTGGGCCGGCCCGCTAGTAGTGGGCGCGGTGGTGTTGGGTGATGCCAAGATTGATGGTCTAACCGACAGTAAAAAACTAACCGCTAAACGACGCGAAGAGCTGGACGTCGTTATTCGCGACCAAGCCGCCGGTTTGGGCCTGGGTTGGGTGACGGCTGAAGAACTCGACAGCATTGGTATGTCAGCGGCACTTGTGACGGCTACTAAACGGGCTGTAGAGCAAATAGCAACCGCCTATAGTGAAATTATTATTGACGGCACGATTAATTTTTTAAAAGACACCAGCAAGGGACGCTACGTCACAACCATAGCCAAGGCTGACTTGCTGATACCAAGCGTTTCGGCGGCCTCAATTATCGCCAAAGTGGCGCGCGACCACTATATGTACGAGCAAGACAGGCTATATCCGGAGTACGGTTTTAAGAGTCATGTTGGCTACGGCACCTTAAAACATCGGCAGGCTATTGAAAAATATGGCGTGACACCGCTGCACCGGCTATCATTTGCCCCACTGGCGAAATATCGACCCATTGAAGCTGCCGACGTCGTTAAAAAAGACGTCACAACAAAACAAATTGGTGACGCTGCCGAAACAAAAGTTGCCGAATATTTACGGGCTAAAGGTTATGAAATTGTGGCGCGCAATTGGCGAACCAAATTTTGCGAAATTGACATCATTGCTAGCCGCGGGGACACGTTATATTTTGTTGAGGTAAAATATCGCAAAAACGCCAACTACGGCAACGGACTAGCTATGATTACACCAGCCAAGTTAGAGCAAATGACTTTCGCCGCTAAGCTATACGCTGCGCGCTTGCCAGAGCCGGAACCAAACCTGCGCCTGGCTGTCGCTAGTCTAGCTGGCGACATGCAAACAATCGATTATTTAGAATTAACGTAATTGTTCAAGCTGGCTGCCAGACAGGCGGTAGAGCGACGAGGGCTGGGCGTCGCGACTATCGCCGGCATCGACATAGGCGTCAACTTGATCACCAAAATATGCCTTGGCCTCGTCGAGGTTATGAGCTGGCGGCAAGCCTTCCGGATTAGCACTAGGAGCTGCCAGTGGGCCGGTTTGACTAATCAATTGACGCAAAGCTTCGCTAGCCGGCAGTCGGTAGGCGATCGATGCATTACCGCGTGTAATCCAGCCCGGACCATTAGCGCTTGGCAAAATTATGCTGTTCGGGCCCGGCCAGTACCGGCTAAGAACTTCGTAAACGGCCGGCTCATACTTATCGTAAATTTGCGAGATATCGCTAATCAGGACGATTGGTGATTTATCGGGCGTGCGTTGTTTTAACTGATAAACGCGCTCCACCGATTGTTCGTTACTAGCGCTAGTCAAAAGTCCATAAATGGTATCGGTTCGGGCAATAACGACGCCACCTTTTTTAAAAATATCGATTATTGATTGATCGAACATTTTTAATCCTTAACTAATTTTTCGCAAACAGCTTGACTGTCGCGCTCAATTAACTCAACTCGACCCTCTAGCTCCGCCAGCCCGACTTCAATAGCACGTTTTAGCGCAGGTTCAACCTGTTTCGGCGTAAAAAAGGTCTTAAATTCTTGTAGCTGGGTACGATTTGCTAATCCACCGGCCGTGTAACGCACGAACTCGTCGTAGCTTTTGTCGCCGCCGAAAGTTTTTTCGACCCACTGCCAATTATCGCGCAGCCATTGCCAGGTTAGGTCGCGGCCGTAACGATTGCGTAGCAGCCAGACATACCAATACATGCTATCTTGAGGTCGAACGACTGTTGGGTCAGTAATTAAGCCCAGCAGGCGTTTAATGACGGCTTGATCTTTTGTGCTAGTTATGCCGGCCGAAATATCACGCTGCAGGTCGCTCGATGCGGTTGCGGCATGGGCTTTCAGTAAGCTGTCGACTAGCGTATCGTCATCGCTATTACGTGCGGCATTACTAATTAGTAACGGTCGCAGCTCGGCGTCGAGTTCGTCGAGTGGTTGGCTGTTAAAAATCGCCAAAGCTTGCCTTACGACGTCGGTGCGTTCGCTATAAACCATGCAAGAAAGAATGGTTGCGCGTAGTTTAGTATCGCTTTCGGCTTCGCCGTCAATTTGCTGCCAGCCGAGGCGCTGGAATTGCTTTTCGGCAATGCGGCCGGTCAGACTGCGTAATTTGGTTTCGGCCTCAGAATTATCTTCGACAAATTTGCGCAGTTCGGCGAGCGCCAAAGCTAGCATGTCCCAAACTTGTTCCTCGGTTTCGTTGGCGTAAGCCTCAATTAGTGGAATTAAATCAGCGCTACTAATAATACCAGCTCGGGCGAGCAATATGTGTTCGTTTAAAAGTTGCAAACGGCTGACAATATCTAGCCGGCCATCTTTAAGATCGGCAAGCAGACGCGCCATTAAATCGGCGTCATAGTGAGTGATAAAATGAGCACCGCCGCCGACGTTAAGCCGCAGGCTAGTACCGCTGTCGCTAAAACTAATCGTTTTTTGGTCTAATAATTCTGGCGCGCCGGCTATGTTGGCCAGCAGAGGAATTGGCCATAGGGCCGATGATGCTTGATGTGGTCCAATAAAGAATTGTTCTTGCGTCAGGGTGATTGTTGAGCCGTCGGATGTCGCGTGTACCACGGGGTAGCCCGGCTGACTCAACCACGTGGTCATTAGCTGGTCGACTGGCTGGCCGCTTGCTTTAGCAATAGCGTTCCAAAGATCATGTGCCTCAGTATTTTTATAAGCATGCGTCTTAAAGTATTGCTGCAAACCGTTTCGAAAAGCCTGGTCGCCGACGTAATTTTGCAACATATGCATTAAACAGGCACCCTTAGCATAAACAATGGCACCGTCAAATAGAGTGTTAATGTCGTCGGGGTGTTCAACCTCAACCTGGACCGGCTGCACGCCATCCAGCGCGTCGCGTCGTAATGCTGGCAAACTTTCCGAGCTCGTAAAGTTGCGCCAAACTTGCCAACTCGGCTCCAGCGCGTCAAGGGCCACGTACTCCATTAGCGAGGCAAAGCTTTCATTGAGCCATAAATCATTCCACCATTTCATAGTTACTAGGTTGCCGAACCACTGGTGACTTAGTTCGTGGGCAATAACCGAAGCGATGTATTGCCGACCGCTAACCGATGTAATGGCCGGATTGGCGAGCAAGGCGATTTCACGGTAGGTAATGAGTCCCCAGTTTTCCATGGCCCCAGAACTAAAATCGGGCAGGGCGACGTGGTCGGACTTGGGTAAGGGATAGGGCGTGTCAAAGTAATCGTTATAAAAATCAATTGACCGGGTAGCTATGTCTAACGCAAAATCAAGGCTGGCAGCTGGTTGGGCTTTGGTGGCCCAGATATTAACTTCGACGCCGCTCTTGGTCTGGCCGGATTTCTTTTGCAGATCGCCGTAAACCCAGGCCAGCAAATAACTGCTCATGCGTGGTGTGGTCTCGAACACTGTCACTAATTGGCCGCCCTCTTGGCGCTGCCATTTGATGGGCATATTGCCAAGCACAGTCACGTCAGTTTCAGTGGTTAGGCTAACATCAAAAGTTGCTTTGGCCTCGGGTTCGTCAACACACGGAAAAACTTCACGAGCATGGTGACTTTCAAACTGGGTAGCGATGAGTTCTTCCTTGGTACCGTCGTGAAGGTAGTAGCACGGGTACAAACCATGCATGCCATCGGTTATTTTACCCGAAAAACTAACATCAACGATTTGTTTGGCGTTTGGCAATATCGACGGATGCGCGACGGTCAGCTCGTCGTCGTTCAAGCTAAATTCGGCCAGGCGGCCGTTAACGTTGACTGATTCAATTGTTAAATCATGGGCGTGTAGGCTAATTTGGCGCGAGTCGGGTGCCGTAAGACCGGTTATGCTGACTGAACCGCTAAATGATCGGCCGGGTCGGTCAATACTTAAACTTAGATTATAATTTTCGGGAATAAACTGGTTAATAAGACGCTCTACTTTTGACATAGATATAATTATACCAGACGAACAGATGTAAATTGCTGAAATAAAGCTTAAGCAATATAATAATTAGGTGAGTCCAAGACGTACGCGTCGCATAATTGGCGTCATTATCACTCTAGTATTGTTTGCGGTGTCGGTTTATCCGACTCTAAAAAACGCTAATTTTAATGTGGCGCCGGTGTCTATCATCGATAAGTCGCCTGGCGCGACCGGTTCGCCGGCTTTCTTGGCGCTTAGCCAGCTAGCGGTCAAGGGCCGAGCACCCAAGACTGGTTATAGCCGAGCCCAGTTTGGCAATGGTTGGGGGAGCCTGAACGGCTGCAGCGTGCGCGACGTGGTTTTAAATCGCGATTTAGTCAACGTGACGCTTAACGACGCCTGTCAGGTAGAGAGCGGTATTTTACACGACCCATATACCGGCAAGACAATTAACTTTAAGCGTGGCTCCGGCACAAGTGGCGCGGTGCAGATTGATCATGTTGTGGCGCTATCAGATACCTGGCAAACCGGTGCCCGGCAACTAACGGCCGCTGAGCGAATCAAGCTAGCCAACGATCCATTGGAACTTTTAGCGGTCGATGGTCCGGCCAACGATAACAAGGGCGACGGCGATGCCGCGACCTGGTTGCCGCCAAACAAGGCTTTTCGCTGCGAATACGTGGCGCGTCAAATTGCCGTCAAGCAAAAGTATAAATTATGGGTGACGTCGGCCGAAAAAGACGCCATAAATCATGTCTTAAGCACTTGTGCGGCGCAAGCTTTGCCAAGTCCATAAACCCCAGGCTCAACCTTGTGATTATTTCGCTCATGCTTTAAACTACAATCAGTTATGAGTATGGGCAATCTCTCTAATAAACAACAAAATAATCGCACCTCCGCTGCCTTTACCCTCGTTGAGCTCCTCATAGTCATCGTCGTCATCGCCATCCTGGCGGCTATCACAGTGGTAGCCTATAACGGCATAAGTAAACGTGCTCAAGCCTCTGTCGCTCA
>DAIDJW010000024.1:5266-8598 GCA_027451185.1 Candidatus Saccharimonadota bacterium | reverse complement strand
TGAAATCGGCTAAGCGCCATTTTTTGACGCGGCCTTTGACTTTGCGGGCACCATGAACGTAGCGAATCAGACCAAAGCCGATTACGCCGGCGGTTGAAGAGTAAACCTTCGCCAAGTGGAACCAGTCGGTGTAGGTGGTGTTTTTCATAACCGTAAACCACAAGAATGACAAAACTATCGGCAGAAAGATGAAGGTAATAATACCAATCCATCGATAGCGCCTAGTCAGTTCGTTGGCAAAATAAAGTGACGCCAACACTAGGAACCAAATGCCCCAAGTTCCCCAGAACGTGGCACCGGCGGCGTAATTAAATTGAAACATGGTTTACCCCTTTTTGATTATGCTTATTTATATGTTAGCACTAAGCCTAAATTATGACAGTGTTTTATTGATCCCGCCTTCATCTACGCGCCTCGCTAGAGATGTTATGATTTGCGTAGTTATGTCGAACAAAGTTACCCCACGTCGGCCGAGCGGTTTTAATGAATATCTGCCCGGCGAACAAATTGAATTTAACCGCCTGCTAGATATTGTTAGGCGCGTTTACGAAAAGTATGGCTTTGCGCCACTCGATACGCCCGATATTGAACTAAGCGAGGTTTTGCTTGCCAAGGGCGGCGGTGAGACTGAACAGGAAGTCTATCGCTTCAAGCGCGAAGGGTCGGATACTGATTTAACTCTGCGCTACGATTTGACCGTTCCGTTGGCGCGCTATGTGGCCGAGCACGAAAGTGATTTAATTTTTCCGTTCCGCCGTTTCCATATCGGCAAGGTGCACCGCGCCGAGCGGGCCCAAGCCGGGCGGTTTCGCGAATTTTACCAGTGTGATATTGACGTGATCGGCTCGAACAGCCCAATCGTTGACGCCGAGTTTCCGGTAATTATCAATGAAATTTTTGGCGACTTTAATTTTGGTGAATTTACGGTGCGGCTCAACAACCGTCGTATTTTAAATGGCTTTTTTGAAAGCCTGGGTTTAGGTGAGGTCACGCGTGATGTTTTGCGAACCGTCGACAAGATGGAGAAGTTGAGTCGCGACGCTATCACCGAGGAGTTGCACCGTGTTGGCTTGAGTGACGATCAAATTGACCAGGTGCTTGAGTTTACGGCGATTACAGGTTCGAATGATGAAATCCTACAGAGCTTAAACGGACTAACGATTGACAACCCCGTCTTTAAACAAGGAGTTGCTGAAATTACAACAGTTGTTAAAACTCTGCGCGCGATGGCTATGCCGGAACAGCGATTCAAGATTGACCTGAAGATCGCCCGCGGTTTGGATTATTACACCGGTACGGTGTATGAAACGGTGCTTGACGATTATCCGCAGGTTGGCAGCGTCTGTTCGGGCGGCCGATACGATAATTTGGCAAGCTATTACACCAAGACTGATTTACCGGGCGTCGGTATCTCGATTGGGCTGAATCGTCTATTCTATGCGTTAAACCAAGAGGGCGTAATTAAGGCCGATCGGCAAAGTCCGGCTAAGGTAATCGTTTTGCCGATTACCGAGTCGCAGAATGACTATGCTGCCCAGGTGGCTGCTAGTTTGCACGGCGCTGAAATTCCAGCCGTACTTTATACAGAAATCAATGATTTGGGTAAGAAATTACGTTACGCCAGTCGAATGGGCTTTAGTTTTGCGGTTGTGATTGGCCAAGACGAAGTCGCAAACAGCAAGGTTAGTCTAAAAAACCTTGAAACTCGCACCGATGAGACTGTTTCGGTTGATGAATTAGCAGCTAAGTTGCGTTAAAATTAATAAATAAACGCGCTTCACAAATCGCTGCGCCAATAATCATTGCATAAGGAGCAACCATGACCAACAAAGATGATTTAGACGTTCGAGATTATCAAGATGATTTAGATAGCGACGAGCGCTGGCAAGACCGTGCCACCGAAGAGGAAACCGACAACCCCGCCGACGAGCTAGGTATTAGTGGTCGCGAGCTGGGCGACGAACTTAAAAAAGAAGACTTTGAGTATGGCGATCCTGAAGATGATGATGCCAGGGAAGAAGCCGAAGACGACCTTGAGGACAAGGGTGGCAACGATCAAGACTAAGCGCTTGCTGTCTGATCAAGTGAGCCAAGCTGAAATCAATATCATTCGTCGCGAACTTGCGCGGGTGCTAGGGGCTGGGGTGGCCGGCGATGTCACTGAATTTGGTTGTTACGTCGGCACGACTAGTGTATTTTTGGCGAGCGACCTTGCTCAAACCGATAAGACGCTTTATTTATATGATTCATTCGAGGGCTTACCGGCAAAAACCAGCGAAGACCAGAGCCCGGCTGGCGAACAGTTTAAAGCTGGCGAGCTATTGGCCACCAAGGCCCAGTTGATTAAAAACTTGCGTGCGGCTGGCGTGAAAATGCCAATCATCAAAAAAAGTTGGTTTTCTGACCTTAAGTCGGATGACGTACCGCAGCAAATAAGTTTTGCTTACCTTGATGGCGATTATTATCATTCGATTCTCGACCCACTAAAACTAATTTGGCACAAGCTGGCTCCCGGCGCGATTGTTGTAATCGACGATTACGCCAATGAGGCATTACCGGGGGCTGCTAGAGCGGTCGACGGCTGGCTCGCCACCCATCCAGTCAAGAGCTTACGCGTCGAAAACTCTTTAGCAATAATTCATACTTGACATACTTTTCATACCACGATACAATCATTATATGCACAACAAAAAGCTCTATGGTACGGCTACGGTCGGTACTAAAGGACAAATCGTTATTCCGGCAAAAGCTCGCGAAGAGTTGAATTTAAAAGCCGGTGACGAGCTTTATGTTGTCGGAATGCCGGACGGCAATTTCATTGCCTTACTGACAGAGTCAAGTATTGAGGCCTATATTCAGCACCTTAATCTACACCTTGAACAACTGCATAAGGTCGGTCAACACGGTAAAAAAATAAAATAAGTTGCACGATAAATTTAACGAGGATTATTAATCAATGCATCACCATCTAAGTATGCGCACTAAAGTTATTGTCATGATTTCGGTCATGGCCAGTATGTTCTTGGTGGCACTTGACCAGACGATTATCGCCACCGCCCTTGGTAAAATCGTCGAGCAATTCAATGCTTTTGATTCGCTGAGTTGGATTGTAACAGCGTACCTAGTGACAACAACTCTGACGGTGCCAATCGCCGGCCGTTTGTCCGACCTGTTTGGCCGACGCATTATGCTGTTAATCGGTGTGACGATTTTTACCGTCGGCTCGATGCTCAACGGTATTAGTGGCGACATCACGCAGCTTATCTTTTTCCGGGCCCTACAGGGTATTGGTGGAGGTATTATTACCGCCAACGCCTTTACGATTATTGGCG
>DAIDJW010000024.1:0-5256 GCA_027451185.1 Candidatus Saccharimonadota bacterium | reverse complement strand
CTTGTTCGCTGCCCGTGAACGAGGTCGTTGGCAGGGCATGATTGGGGCCGTCTTTGGTCTTAGTTCGGTGATTGGGCCGCTGCTAGGTGGTTGGTTAACTGATGGGCAGCATATCTTTGGTGCAGTTACCGACTGGCGCTGGACGTTCTTTATTAACGTTCCGGTCGGCATCGTGGCCTTGATTTTACTGGCGGTCTTTTGTCCGCCGCTGCACCACGACAATAAACCAAAAGTCGACTACGCCGGCGCGACAATTCTAGCCTTAACGCTTGGTTTGTTTATCTTTGCTATCGACAATACTGCTTCGATCTTTGCCGGCTTTATGACCTGGTCGGGCCTCAGTTTGGTCGGCTTGCGTTGGATTATGTTTAGCCTGGTGGCGATTGGGCTGGCGGCCTTTGTCTTCTTTGAGCGGCGCGCCCAGGAGCCGATTATTCCGCTACATTTCTTTAAGAACTACAACTTTGTACTGCTAATTACGATTGCCGGCTTATTTGGCGCCGCTTTTATGGGTTCAATTCTGTATCTGACGCAGTTTAATCAGCAGGTCTTTGGTGCTTCACCGACCGATTCCGGTTTGATGCTGTTGCCAATGGTTGGCGGTATTCTGGTAAGTAGTATTGGTGCTGGTCAGATTATTTCACATATTGGAAAATACAAAATCTTTATGCAAATTGGCTTTGTTGTCGCCACGGTGATGATATTCTTGCTAACGACCCTGACGCCGACCAGTAGCTACGCTCAAGAGGCGTGGATCATGCTGCTGCTCGGTCTTGGTATGGGTGTGGCTATGCCGGTGCTAAACCTAGCAATTCAAAATGAGTTCGACATGCACGAACTAGGTGCTGCCACCAGCTCTAACCAGCTGTTTCGAAGCTTGGGTTCGACCATCGGTACAGCCGTGTTTGGTGCCATGTTAACGGCCGGTATAGTCGTGCATATTAATAGTATTCAATCAACGGCCTATGTGCAAACTCTAAAACAAAACCCGGCTGCGCAACAAATTGGCAACTTTAACGATGCCAATACTATGCTAAATCTCAATATGCCCGATATTAAAAAGAAAATTACCGACTCAGCTAATGCCGCATTTGCCAAGCTACCGGAGCCGGTGCGCTCGGTTGAACAAAAACAGTTCAAGGCTAGTCAAGACCAGTTTGCGGGTCGTGTAACCAGCGCCTTCTCAGATAGTCTAAGCCGCATCTTTAACGTTGCATCAATACTGGTGCTTGTGGCAACTGTAGCCGTCTTTATGCTCAAGGAGCGCCCGCTACGCTCAGCCTCGCCCGAAGAAACGCCTGGCGAACTATAGTAATATTTACATTTTTAACAGAAACCTATTGCAAGGGGTAATTGTTCTAGGTTATGCTAGGAAATGTAAGCGTTAGCGAACGCCATTCTTGACTTGTCATATCAGACTTGATACTATTGTTGATGTGTCTTGCGCCAAAACTATTAATTAAAGGTCGTAGCGCGTGAGGCTGTACATAGTACAAGGAGTGAATAATCACATGCCAATAGCCGTCGAATTTGTGCCTTCCAGGCGCAAAAAGATAGCCGTGGATGTGGTGCCTGCCGATTGGCAAATCTTCATCGCCCACTAATTGAGAGAGCGGACGATATCAAAATAGTCTATCAAAAAAAGCACCCCAAGGCACCGGGGTGCTTTTAGATTTGAATTCTTTTATCTAATTTTCGCCAGCTGGCAAAGCGATGTTATTCTTTTTGAGTTCGGCGTTAATCAAACTACGCAACTTGCTGCCAGTACCAGACGTTAGGTCGGAGCCTAGCTGGTCGTTAAGCGGAGTGCCGTCTAGATAGAGCGTCGGGGTGGCGTTAACACCAAGTTTATTACCCAGCGCTTGGTCGAAACGGATTTTTTGCAATATGCCAGAATTACCGCTGTTAAGGGCGTTGTCGAACTCGCTAACGTTCAGTCCAAGACTCTTAGCATAGCCTTCGAACAGACTACCGCGCTGTGAGGTGCTGGCGCTACTCCAGTCGTTTTGGGTTTCGTAGAGCTTGTCGTGCATCTGCCAGTATTTCCCCTGTAGACCAGCAGCCTCAGCCGCCGCCGCCGCCGCTTGGGCATTCGGGTGGATTGTCGTCAAAGGGAAGTTGCGGAAGACGTAGGCGATTTGGTTTTTGTATTCATGAGTCACAGCCTTTACTTGTGGATAAGCGGCGCCACAGGCTGGACACTCAAAGTCGCCATATTCAACCAAAATTACTTTTGAGTTTTTATTGCCATAAACATGGTCGCCGATATTACCGTTGGCTTTTGACGGTGCGATAATCGCGTTGGTATTAACACCTGAAACGTCGATTTGCGGGTTGCTTAGACGTGCCAGCAGAATCAAACCGCCGAAAATCACCACAACGGAAACGACAAATATTGTCCAAGTTTTTTTATTCACGTAAACCTCCTGTTTGCTTCATCTATTGTAGCAAAACTACCTCCAATAAAGAAAACAATGTCCAGGACGACAGTGGTACAATAGACAGCATATGATATGGCTGATAATTCTAAGCTTGCTAATCCTAGGACTATTAATCGTAACGGCGGCGATACGGCCAGCTCAGGTGAGTACGAGCTATTTTGAGCTGAAGCGACGGGCGGCGACGGGCGACGAGGATGCTGCCTGGCATTTGCACCGTGAACAGCATTTGGGTGACATTATTTCTTTACGTCAGGCCATGACGGCGCTGCTAATCACCGTTTTGACGATTCTGATGATTGTAGCCTTAGGTTGGTTGTGGGGAATTGTCGCAGCAATCTTGGTGGCCTTATTCTACGGTCGAATCGCTAATTTTTCGTTTGTTGAACGCCAGGCCGCCAGACTTTATGACGCTCTTGAACCGACGTTGTTGAAATTGGTGGTCCGCTACCCGCATATTAGTGCCATATTGCGCAGTGTAACCCTCGGCAAAGAAGATTTTCACCAAATTGAGTCGCGTCAAGAACTGGAACACTTGATTGACCAGTCAAAAGACATCCTAACAACTAGTCAGAAGCAGCTAATTAATCACTGTTTGCGTTTCGATAGCACCTTAGTCAAAGACGTCATGACGCCTAAAAGTGTTATTAACACCGTCAAGGCTGGTGAGTTTTTGGGTCCGCTGGTACTATCAGAGCTGCACAAATTTGGCCATAGTCGATTGCCAGTAATAAAAGGCGATATCGATCACGTCGTGGGCGTGCTCCACATTCAAGACTTGTTGACGCTGGACAACAAGAAGTCGGTGACCGCCGAAAAAGCTATGGAAACAAAGGTATTTTACGTTCGTGAGGACCAAAACTTGCAGCATGCTCTGGCGGCATTTCTAAAAACACATCACCACTTGTTTATTGTTATTAACAAGTATCGCGAAACGGTGGGGTTATTGACGCTCGAAGATGTCATCGAAGCTTTGCTTGGGCGCAAAATTATCGATGAATTTGATGCCCACGACGACTTGCGGGCAGTCGCCGAGCGTAACTTAGGTGCCAATAACCTGCCGCCACGGCGCAGCGACGTCTAGCCACATTGACACAGAGGTGGTAAAATGTTGTTTAAGATGACGTGGTTAATGCGTGATAATAATCAATGGGTCGACGCCTAAGCCGGCGAACTTAGACGTGTGCGGCCCCTGCACTAGCCACTCTATAACTACTAAATAAGGAAGAGAATTATGGCACGAACTTTAAACAAAGAGCTCTCTGGCCACGTTGGTGAAACCATCACCATCGAAGGCTGGTTGCACAAGAAGCGTTTAATGGGTGGACTTAACTTTATTACTTTGCGCGACCGATCGGGCCTGTCGCAGAGTCTGGTTGATAACAAAGACGAACTCGAAAAGCTGCGTGGCATGCAAACCGGTACGGTCGTAGCGTTTACCGGCAAGGTTGTTGCTGATGACCGCGCTCCTGGTGGCACTGAACTGCACGATGTAACGGTGGAGGTTTTGGTGCCGGTGACTTACGAGTCGCCAATTGAAATTGATAAGCCACTCGACCACAAGTCGGAAAACCTCGACACGCTGTTCGAAAACCGGGTCATTGGCCTGCGCAACCCGAAGGAAGCTAATATCTTCAAGATTCAGGCGGCCGTTAAAGAAGCGGTGCGTCAGTATTTGCACAACGAAGACTTTACCGAGTTTAACTCACCGAAGCTGCTTGGCGCCCCAACCGAGGGTGGCGCCGAGGTCTTTACGCTCGATTACTTTGGTAAGGTTGCGACTCTCGCCCAAAGCGCTCAGTTCTACAAACAGATGATGGTTGGCGTATTTGAACGAGCTTATGAAATCAACCCAACCTACCGCGCCGAGCCTAGCGCCACGACGCGCCACATGACCGAGTTTTTGCACATTGACGTCGAAATGGGCTTTACCGATTTTCAAACTTTGCTGAAATTAGTTGGGGGCTTGTTGAAATCGGTCACAGCTAGCGTTTGGCAAACCAACGCGGCCGAATTAAAAAGTTGGGATGCTAAGCCAGTAGTTTTAGCCGACGAAATCCCACAGTTGCCACTTGAAAAGATTCACGAAATGTATAGCGCCGAGACGGGCGAAAACTCGCGCGGCGAAAAAGACATGCGTCCCGACGAAGAGCGTTGGGTGTGTGAGTATGCTGCCAAAAATCTGGGTAGCGAGGCGGTTTTTGTGACGGAGTGGCCAGCCAGCGAAATGAAGTTTTATCACCGCAAGTCGGAAACCAACCCAGAACTTGCTGAACGAGCTGATCTAATCTTCCGCGGCGTCGAAGTTGCCACCGTCAGTATGCGTGAAAACCGCTATGACGTTCTGGTTGACCAGCTCAAGACTTTGGCTGGTGGCGACCCAGAAGCCGAAGGCTTCCGTTACTACCTGCAAGCCTTTAAGTACGGCCTGCCGCAACACGGCGGCTTCGGTATGGGGCTAGAGCGTGTGACGCAGAAGCTGATTGGCCTAAACAACATTAAAGAAGCCTCACTCTTCCCGCGCGACATTAACCGTTTAACTCCGTAGCGCCATGGCTGAGCAGTATGTCTCGCATCTTGTATCTGTCAAAGTAGCCGTCTACTCGGATGATAAAAGGCGGGTCCTAGTCTTGGACTATGGCGCTGGTAGGTTTGGTTTGCCCGGTGGTCACCTTGAGGCCGACGAAACACCGGACGAAGCTTTGGTCCGTGAATTCAAAGAAGAACTTGGCGCTGACCTGCCGCCCGCCAAGCGGACAGATTTCTTTATAGTCGGGCGTTTAGTGCTCGGTTTTGTTGCCATAGCACCGATGGATAT
>DAIDJW010000023.1 GCA_027451185.1 Candidatus Saccharimonadota bacterium | reverse complement strand
GTCGAAAATCCCCGGAAACCGCTCTTCCCTTACGATGATGCCGAAACATTCACCGGTGAAGATGCGGCACTGACCAAGGTCAAGCGAAGATTACGCAACGGGCAGCTGGAAGATGTGTGGGTCCTAAGTTATGTCGACGCTCAACCCGACCCGGAAATCCACAATCAGGTTATGACCCTATGCACCCGTTTTTATACAGGGACCAGCTTAGACAAGCTAGAACATTTTGCCGATGGGCCCGAATGGATGAAAGATATTCGAATCGCGCCCGGCTACGGTCCGCTGGGAACAGAAATAGAAGTTTTTGGAAGGCCCCAGCTCCGCGGTGTCGGTGATAATGGAACGATTTCTCACATTACACTAGATAGTATCGACGATTTAAGCGCCGAGACTATCGCCAAAGCCCTACTAATTAGTGAACATTTACTACCTGTTGGCAGCGGAATTTGGGGCGGCGTCAACGACATTGTCGGTGTTGGCCCAAACCGCTATATATTAGCAGCCCACCGAGCTTGGCGGGCCGGCGAAGACGGTCAGGCGCGCCATTATGAATCATTGCTGTACGGCTATAACACCGCGCCGCGCCATATTGTTGATTTAGGCGTTCTAGCCACGGCTTCTAACTTCAAAGGTGGCGTTACCAAAGATGACGCCGAAACTGATTTGAGTGACGTTGTCTTTACCGGCGGCGCCTACAATGGACGGCTAAGATATATGACGTTTGGCGTCAGTGACGGCAACATCGGTTTTGCGAGAATTCGCCACGTAACTTAGGCGCCGAGGTTTATTAGCTCTGTTTCATCATGCGCGTACTAAGAGCCACAACAATCTTGTAGACGGCGGCTGCACCGACTAGGTCGTAGATGATACGCGCTAGGACCGAGCCCTTGCCGAAGATGGAATCGACTAGATTGTAGTCAAATACTCCGACTAGGCCCCAGTTAAGAGCACCGATTAAGATTAATATGAGGGCGGTTATATTGAGTATTCTCATTGCACACCTCCTATTAGGTTGTAACTATACTATACGCTTGTTCGCGATGGCTTGAAAGTCAACTTTCTTATGGTTGCGCAACGTCGCCAGTGATGGTTAGATAGTCCGATGGACGCCGAGCAGCTAGAACTATCTTACCCCGAGGCAACTCTTTTTGACGATAATGAGTTTGACAGGCTGTTTGTGTCCGCTCCAAAACCTACCGTGCCGGACGATTATACTTCCGAGGTACGGCCCGCAAACGGTGAAGCACTACAGTATACCATTAATAAGGCGCACGCCTACGCGGTAATTGATACGCTGATGGAGGCTTATTTAAACAATGCGTACCCTTATAACTTAGATTCAACACGCGTGCCGCAAGACCCGCGTCATATGCCAAAAACTTTAGCACTGGGTACCCGCGATCACGCCATGCTACTATTTAACACCTGCTATTATATGCGCGGCGGCATCAAATCGAACGACGCCTTCAAACGAATGTCGGCGCTGTATGACGATGTGCCTGAGTTATTTGACTGCCAAACAGCGCAGTTGTTCGACGAGGCAACGATCGTCCAGCTTTTGACCGAGCACGGTTTAGGTTTTCAACAAACTGTCGCTCAAGAATGGCTGGAAAACTCGCGCCGCTTGCAGGAACGGTTCGATGGCGATCCGCGCAAGATTTTTGACGGTGTAGACAACTACGAGCAAAGTCTGTCGCTAGTCAGAAACAAAAAAGGCGAAGGTTTTGTTGGCTTTCAGAAAAAAATGACCAGTATGATTCTTTATTTCTTAATGGACGGGGGCTTAATCGATTTATTTAACTTCCCGCCCCCAGTCGACCTACATGTCATGCGCGTCAGCATCGACAACGAAATGATTGATTTTGGCAACACCCCTCACGGCACTAATTTATATACCGACCAGATGGCAGATGCTTTACGCCAACTATACTTTAAATACGGCGAAGAAAAAGGTGTCGATCCACTACAACTGTGCAACGCTGTTTGGATGCTGTCCGAAGCATTGTGCGGTGACAGTCCCGGCAATGTAACGCTTGAGCCTTTGGGGCGTAAGACGCGTAAGGGTAGATTGACGCACCTGATTCCGCAATTAGTCAGTATTGACGATCCGGCCCAACGAAAAGCTTACCGCGATTCATGCGGAGGCTGCCCGATTCAGGAAACCTGCGAATACAACGTTCCTGGAAAGCCGTATTATGTTGGCGCCAATCTTATTATTCGTGGCCGCAGACTACGCTTCCCTATGGACGTGCGCGTCGATAACGTGCAACCAACACTTTTTTAGGAACAAGCTATTGTTACTTGCCGGCTAATTGCTGCGCGGTTAAAACTTGCTTGACGGCGCTATCGAGCGTTGTCTGTGAAATTTCGCCGTTGTTAACTGCCGTAACGACACCATTCAGTAGTGCCGCAGGATCAACTTGCGTATTAGCACCATGATTTGTCACATATAAAACCAAATCGGCGCCGGCATTGATAGCGGCCACGGCGTTTTTAACCGGGTCGATATAAGCCGGGTCGCCACTGTGGAGCAGCATAATCATGTCGTCGGTGACGGTTAAACCTTGAAACTTTAGGTCGTTGCGCAGAATGCTGTACCACTTGGCCGACATACTCGCCGGCTGGCTGTCGACCGCACTATATATGAGTTGCCCGAGCATCACGACATTAGCGCCCGCTTGAATGCCTCGCTCAAATGGTATGGCGTCTTTTTGTTGCCACTGGCTAAAATTGATATTGGTCTTAGGGATTGTCACGTGTGAATTAAGGTCGGTTTCGCCGTGACCGGGGAAATGCTTCAGTGTCGAAAGCACCTGGCCTTTTTCGCCCTTCACAGCTTGCTCAACCCTATCGGCGGCGGCGCTTGGCGTCGTTGCTAAAACCCGCGGGTAAATAAATGAATTCGGGTCGCTTGTTACGTCGGCGACAATCCCGAAATTCAAATTAATACCTAGCGCATGCAGCAGTTTTGCTCGCTGGTCAAAGGCGGTAAAGGTCGCGCTGGGCGGTTTTTGGTCGAGGTTCGCAGCGCTATCATAAGTATCGCTCGGCAAACGTGTCACCGTTCCACCCTCTTCATCGGTCGCCACGAGCCGTGGAAAACTCTTATCATCACCATAAATAGCCTGCGACAAGGCTAAAGTATCCGATTCGTTAGCTGGAATATTGTCATCCATTAAAATCATACCGCCAGGGTGATATCGATCAACAAAATCCTTCAGCACAGCCGGGTCGGTACCTGGTGTATGAAACATAAATAATAACGCGACCTTGTCGCTGGTACTTAAACTGGCCAACTTTTTATCGATTGCCGAAACGACGGGCGACTTGGTCGTGTCCGTTAATCGCGGCGCTGACACTGGTAAACCGTTGAATTTAATTAGTAAGCCAGTCGTAAGGACAGCTACTATCAAAACACCAACAGCAATTACTAGATGATGTTTCGGCTTTAATCGCATATCCATCTTTTTATCATAACATCGGGCCTTGTTTCTGTTAAAATTAGTAGTTGATGCGAAAGTTAGCTCGTTTTTTTGTGCCCTATATACCATACCTGGTCATCTTGTTGGCGTTGGTCTATGGCCAGACCTGGGCTACCTTAGCTTTACCAAGCTATATGTCCGATATCGTCAATAAGGGTATTGTTGCCCAGAACAATAATATTATTCTTCAAGACGGGTTGAAAATGCTCGGCGTCACACTACTAGGTGGTGTGTTTATGATTGGTGTCAGTTATATTTCGACACGGATTGCTACCGGCTACGCTCGGCGCCTGCGCGAAGCAGTTTTCACGCGTGTCGAAATGTTTTCACTGGTTGAGTTTAACAGTTTCTCAAACGCCTCATTAATTACCCGCTCCACCAACGACGTTCAGCAAATACAGCAAGTACTTGGCATGATTTTGCGGATTGCCTTGATTGGGCCATTCATGGGCGTGGGCGCCATTATTAGAGCCTGGGACCTAGCGCCGTCAATGACCTGGATTATGGCCTTAGCGATTGTGATTTTAACTTCGATTATTGCAGTTCTATTTACCGTTGCCTTGCCGCGCTTTAAGCAAGTCCAGAAATTGGTTGACCGACTAAACCTTGTGACGCGCGAGTTTCTAACCGGCTTACGTGTTATTCGCGCTTTTAACCGTGAAGATCATGAAGAAAAAAAGTTTGATGAGGCCAATATGGATTTGCGCCGGGTCAATACTTTCGTTAACCGCCTATTAGCCACCCTGCAGCCGACACTAATGCTGATTATGAACCTCGTTAGTGTGGCAATCGTCTGGGTAGGCGCCTATGCAGTTAGCAGCAATGTTATGCAAGTTGGTAACGTGTTGGCGTTTGTGCAATATGCCATGCAGGCAATTGCCGCTTTCTTAATGATTTCAATGATTTTTGTCTTAGCGCCTCGAGCCGCCGTATCGGCGCAGCGTATTGGTGAAGTACTAGGCACCGAACCGTTAATTGTCGACCCAGACGAACCGCAAAAACCAAAAGCCGATTTAGCCGGTACGGTCACTTTTAAAGATGTCAGCTTTGCCTATTCAGGAGCCGACAAACCAGTCCTCGAGCATATCTCGTTTACCGCTAAGCCAGGCGAGACAACCGCATTTGTCGGCAGTACCGGCAGCGGCAAATCAACGCTAATCAGTTTAATTCCGCGTTTTTATGATGTCACTTATGGCCAAGTGTTGGTTGACGGTGTTGACGTGCGCCAATTGCGGCTCAAAGACCTGCACGCTAAAGTCGGCTACGCCCCGCAGCACGCTACCCTGTTTACAGGTACCGTCGAAAGTAACATTAAATACGGCAAGCCAAAAGCCGACCTTAACGACGTTCGTCATGCCGCCAACGTCGCACAGGCTAGCGATTTTATCGCTAAACTCGACGGTCAGTACGATAGCGACATCGCTCAAGGCGGTACCAATGTTTCAGGCGGACAACGCCAACGGCTAAATATCGCTCGTGTCCTGGCCTATAAACCAGAGATCTATATTTTTGATGACAGTTTTTCGGCACTCGACTTTACTACTGATGCCAAATTGCGCCAAGCGCTTAAGCAAGAGACAGCTGGTAAGACCGTATTGATTGTGGCCCAGCGTATTAGCACTATTATTCAAGCCGATAACATTGTCGTGCTCGACGAAGGCAAGGTTGTTGGCCAAGGTAAGCACGATGAACTACTCAAAAGCTGTAGCGTTTACCGCGAAATTGCCGAGTCGCAACTATCCGCCAAGGAACTGCAGGCGGCGGCTTCGAGTGGACAGCTAACTAGTCCGGAGCTGGCGCTATGACCGATGCTAAAAATATTAAACAAAGCCAGTCCCGCCAAGCGGTGCGGCCTGGCATGATGCGTCCAATGGGTGGCGGACGGGTCGCCATGGGTACCGACCGAGCCAAGCATTTTGGCCGTACAATGAAACAGTTGTTGCAATACCTGCGGCCGTTCTGGGTACGACTAATTGTCGTCGTAGTCTTCGCCATCGGTAGTACAGTATTCACGATTATTGGACCAAGACTACTCGGCGATATGACCAACAAAGTCGTCGACGGCTACGTGGCGACTCAGGCTTACGACAAGCTGACGGCGCAATTGCCCAAGGGAGTCAAACTACCAGCCGGCACAACCGGCAAGGTGCTATTACAAAAAATACCAGCAAACGAGCTCAGCAAGATTCCGTCTGATCAGCGCGGCGCCATTGCAAAGATTGATTTTTCGGCTGGTCGGCCAAAATACGACTTTGCCGGAATCGCTAGTATCGCTACCTGGCTGCTGGTAATGTTCGCTGTTAGCGCCGTCTTTGGTTATGCCCAAAGCTGGCTAATGGCTGACATGGTACAGCAGATTACCTATAATCTGCGTCGCGACATCGCTAAGAAAATTAATAAATTACCACTACGCTATTTCGACAATCAACCATTCGGCGAAGTGCTCAGCCGGGTCACTAACGACGTCGATACGGTTGGTCAAAACTTAAACCAGAGCATCACCCAAATTATTACATCGGTTATCATGATCATTGGTGTGCTGGCGATGATGCTATCAATCAGCTGGCAACTGACATTAATTGCCGTGATTATTGTGCCGCTTAGCTTAATTGCTAGCTTGTTTGTGGTTAAACGCTCACAAAGTTATTACATGAACCAGCAGAACACACTAGCCGAGCTTAACGGACACATCGAAGAAATGTTTTCGGGACACACGGTTATGCGTGCTTTTAATGGCGAGAATCGTTCAATTAGCCGCTTTAAGAAACTAAATTATAAGTTGTTTAATAATTCGTGGCGTGCGACATTTTTGTCTGGCCTAATGATGCCGATCACACAATTTATCGGCAACCTTGGTTTTGTTGGCGTCGCCGTGACTGGCGGTTGGCTGGCGATTCACGGCTCCGTTAATCTAGGCGATATCCTGGCTTTTATTCAATACGTTAGCTTACTCAACCAGCCGATTACCCAAGCCGCTAATATCGCCAATGTCTTACAGCTGGCGGCTGCGGCTGCCGAGCGCGTGTTTGAATTCTTGGCTGAAACCGAAGAATTGGCCGACCCAGCGCAGGCTGCCGCAGTCCAGCCAGCAGACATCAAAGGCCATGTCGATTTCGAGCACGTTGTCTTCGGCTATAACCCAGGCAAAAACATTATTAAGGATTTCACCGCCAATGTTAAACCCGGCATGCGTATTGCTATAGTTGGCCCAACCGGCGCCGGCAAGACAACGCTAGTCAACCTATTAATGCGTTTTTACGACGTCAAATCTGGTTCGATTACCATCGACGGCACCGACACCAGAGATTTACGCCGCGCCGATGTCCGCCGATTGTTCGGTATGGTCCTGCAAGATACCTGGCTATTTAACGGTACCATTAAAGACAATATCGCCTACGGCAAAGAGGATGCGACGATGGACGAAATCGTTGCTGCCGCCACCGCCGCTCACGCCGATGGGTTTATTCGGGCTCTGCCTGGCGGCTACGATATGGTCCTCGGCGAAGATGCCGACAATATCGCCCAGGGTGAAAAACAGCTCTTAACAATCGCCCGGGCCATGCTGGCTAACCCGCCGATGTTGATTTTGGACGAAGCTACCAGTTCGGTTGACACCCGTACTGAGGTCTTAATTCAAGCTGCCATGGACAAATTAATGCATGGCCGAACTAGCTTCGTTATCGCCCACCGGTTAAGCACCATTCGTGGCGCCGATCTAATTCTTGTTATGGAAAACGGCAACATTGTTGAATCCGGCACCCACCAAAGTCTACTGGCCGCTAACGGTTTTTATGCCTCGCTTTACAATAGTCAATTCAACGGCGCCATGGTCGACGACGAGCCAAATGTTCAGCTAGTCGCTAACTAAATTTAATAATTAACCAATTTTAGTGAATAGACTTGCCTTTTAATGCTCAGACGTTTTACTATGGCTATAAGAAGTTTTCTGGAATGGTGATTTAATGACTGAGTTTGAACCTACTTTAGAGCGCGTTAGGGATCACGGCGAACACGAGCAAATTAAGCTACCGACCGGTGCTTATGTTAAGATGAGCCAAGTTCGCAGAGAGCCGAATAAAGTTAGCGAAGAGCTGAAAGACAGCATCGAGGCGAGAGGTTTGATGAGTCAGCTACATGTCGCTCGCATGAGCCGGGAAAACTTAGCTGACTATATCGACTTCGTTAATCAACTCTGGAAGTCCGATACTACAATTGATGAATTTGATCTACAAAAACAAGCTGATGGTTTTTATTATTTAATCATCGATGGCCACTCCCGACACCAGGCGATAGAAGAGCTCGAAAGCGAAGGTAGGCTGGCGCCCGGACGAATCGTCGCCAATGTTTATGACGTGACATCACCATATGACATTATTGCATTGCAGCTGGACGGCAACATCTACGCTGCTCCGCCCCGCGAACGCCGGGCGATAGCTATTGTTGAAAGCTACGAATGGGGCGTTTGCACTGGACTATGGCGCAATCGTCAAGAATTTTTAGTTCAAAATCACGCTGCGTCGGAGTCGACACTCGCCGAAGCACTTTCCTTTTCATATTTGCCAACCGACGTGCGTAAGTATGTTCTAGCGGGAAAAATTCCATACACAGCCGGCATCGAACTCGGCCGAGCCGTACCAGACGTCACCAGCCACATAGCCTTCAAAACTGGCATCGACAAAGACGCTTCCGATGAAACGCAAAAAACTATGCTTAACGAGGCGATTCTAAATCGTTTAATTGTTGAGGTGCAATACATTGCCGGTGCCAAACTTAACAGTACGGCAGCCGAAAAGCGTATTCGAGGTTGGCGAGAGAATTTACGCAAAGAACTTCAACAGCCGGCTGATGAGGCCGAGGCTGAAGCGTTTGAAGCTGATGCCCTATTTGAACTTGGCCTAAAAGATTCTTCTGTCTTGCTAGCCGAGGATATCGCCGCCAGTAAAAAGAAGATTGCCGAGTTTATGCGCGCATATGGGCGCACGCCAGTCTCGGCTGCTGAAGAATTATTGCATCTGGCTGCGCCGTACGTCGAGCCAGAGGTCCTCAAAGAGATTTACAAAGATTTCACCATTAACCGAGATCGAGGACGTAGACGAATTGGCGAACAAGCACTCATGACCCCAGAGGCTGGTAGCAGCATCCTAGATAGCGAGCTTGAGCGTTTAGTTGACTCTACGGGTGGCGATGTAGTCGCTACCCAGCGTAGCGGCAGCTTTTTCGGCGGCTGAGCGACTCTTACGGGTGAGGCGATAAATC
>DAIDJW010000022.1 GCA_027451185.1 Candidatus Saccharimonadota bacterium | reverse complement strand
TTTAAATAACATTTTGGCCACTCGTTTAACTACCCTCGCAAAGATGTGGTTCACGACCGAGACATCTAGTTAGCTAGGCCCAGGCGGTTTTGGTCATTGATAAACTAGGAATGACCTCGACGTCAAAGGGGCTGGTTGGTTGTTTTTTTTGTGCGTAGTAGTAGCCAAGGGCAGCTATCATGGCGGCATTATCGGTGCACAGCGCCATTGGTGCGTACTCGATCTTAATCGGTAAACGAGCGGACAGTTGCTCGCGTAGCTCAGTACTAGCCGCCACGCCGCCAGCTATAACCACCGAAGCGGGGGAGTAGTCGCGGAAAGCGGCTTCGGTTTTATCAACAAGTGTCGCCACGGCTGTGTATTGAAAACTGGCCGCGAAATCGGCTATTTGTGACTTGTTTAGAAGCCCAGCAAGCTCGTGTGATGGAAAAGTAGTATCGACGCCAACTTCGGCCTGAACAGCTCTTAGAACGGCCGTCTTAAGCCCAGAGAAGCTAAAATCATAAGCACCTTTCATTTTAGCTTTTGGTAAATGGTAGGCGTGCGGGTTGCCAGCTGTGGCCGCTTTGGCGATTGACGGGCCGCCCGGATAGGCAAGTCCAAGAATCTTAGCAACCTTGTCAAAAGCTTCGCCTACGGCGTCATCTTGGGTCTGACCGAGAAGTTCATAATTGCCGTGATTATGGAATAATACTAGCTGCGAGTGGCCGCCGCTAACGATTAGGGCAAGCATTGGGAAAGCGGGCTGCTTAGATGGCAAGGTAGAGTCCAGGCCATTGCGCTGCTCGGTAATAAAATTAGCGTAAACATGTCCCTCAACGTGATGAACGGGGTAGAGTGGCTTATTTTTGGTGAGCGCTAGGGTGCGGGCCGCCAGGCTGCCAACTAGTAGCGAACCGATCAAACCGGGCGCGTAGGTTACGGCGATGGCGTCGATATCAGCCCATGTCAGCTGGGCGTCGCTAAGTGCGCGGTTGATGACCGGGTTAATCATTTCGATGTGGCTTCGGGCGGCCACCTCTGGTACAACGCCGCCGTATAGCTTGTGAATATCTATTTGCGAGTGGACGACGTTACTTAAAAGAACGCGGCCATCTTCGACTACGCTGGCGGCTGTCTCGTCGCAGCTGCTTTCAATTCCCAAAACTTTCATTAGTACTATTATAGCTTTTTCCGACTCAAAAGTCCACTTTCGACAGAGGTAAAATTATTAAGCTTGCAAAAAACTTAAATGAAGCTTAAGCTTAAACTAAGCAATTTAAATAAAGGACGCGACCATGAAACGATTGGGACGGGTTTTATTGATAATTGCCGTTTTAGGCGGAGCGGCGTGTAATTTACTAACAACGACTTCGGCTTATGCCGATAGTTGGTCGTGGGGTTCGGGTAGGCCAATCGTTAAGGCGATTGAGGCCAGTGGCGAATCAAACGGCGGATGGTGTCGGGGTCTTAAAGTGTCGGCCGAAGTTGAGCGGCGCGGCGACCAAACTGTATGTTTAACTGATCAACTGCCAACTAGTGGCTTACGCTGGGGCTATTACTATAGCGGTGGCTACCAAGTTCCAGTGATTAGTTTGGCTCACGAAGCCAAGTTTTATGTCATAAACGGCCTAAGCTACGATGCTCGGGTGACTCACTATTCGGCCTTGACCGATACACTTGTTATTGGCTACCCAATTGGCGCCCTCGGTAAATTGCGTGTTTACCGACACGTGCTTGAACGGCTCAGTCGGGTTAAGTCGCCAACTGGTGAGGTGTCGTTTAACTTCAACGGGTCAAGCGTTGACTTCGGCGGTAATCCAGACTGGTGGGTGGGGACGGCAGGGCTGTCGAATAATGGGCGGTTTGCAGCGGTTGAATTGCGCGACTACGGTATTGCCCTCATTGATTTGTCGACCGATAAAACCAGATTAATAACCGATCAGTACCTACTCTATGACTATGGCGCCGATCCTTACGCCGAGTATGCGGTGTCGAACGACGGCGGGTTAGTGGTAAGGGCTGGCATGAATGTTGCGCTGCAAGCGTTTGCCGTAAATGATCATTGCGGCGTTGCTATGGGCACGACTGCTGGCAGCCCGCGAATTAGCTTGGCTGGTTCAGGTTGTCCGTCGATAAGTTTACCTTTTGAAGCTTTTGTGCCAAATGGTGGCAACGCCTTTTATGCACCAAGCTTCAGTGATAGCGGTGGTCTATTGCGCTTTTATGTTCGCGACTTACGACTAGGTGGTCGTTTTGTGACGCTTGCGGCAGCCAGCTATCGGTCGGCGGGAATAGCCTATCTAGCGCTTGGTGATTCCTATACTAGTGGCGAGGGCGAAACAAACGATGCTTTTTATGCTGAGGGCACGAATACAGATTACGAAAAGTGTCATTTAAGCTTGCGCTCTTACCCATTTTTATATGGTCTGCAACTAGGCCTTGCCTATGGTGTTACCAAAAGCGTGGCTTGTTCGGGTGCGACAAGTGACGATATTGTAGCGCCGATTGATGCTTACTGGGGTCAAACGAAGCGCTTAGGTAGCGGCGGCCTTAATTTATCCAACGCCGACCGATTATCACGTCAACAACAGGCGTTGAATAATTTCACGCCGGGCCAAGCGCCTCAATTATCTTTTGTTGAAAAGTATAGCCCGCAACTTATCACGATTGGCATCGGCGGCAATGACTCGGGGTTGTTTGGCAGGCTATCGGCCTGCGCAATGCCCGGCGATTGCGAATGGGTAAGTCCAAAAGGTAAAGCCCAAACGTATCAAGAAATTAACGCCTTGACGCCAAAGTTGACCGCGGCTTATCAAAAAATCAAGCAAGCATCACCAAATAGCGATATCTATGCCGTTAATTACCCAGAGGTAATCGACCTAAGCGGCCATTGCGATGCTGTTACGGCTGGCATGTTTGGTGCTAGCGAAAGACGCTTGATAATTGAAAGCATCCGCCGTATCAACACCGTAATTAACGACGCCGCCAATCAAGCGGGCATCAAGGTACTGGATATCGAGCAAAGTTTTTATGGCCACCGACTGTGCGAAGATAGCCAACAGCCGGCCGTCAGTGGTTTGCGCAGGGGTGACGACTTTGGGCCGACAGGATGGCTGCGGCTGCTTGGCAATGAAACATTCCACCCTAGCCCTTACGGGCATCAACTGATAGCCGACGCTATTGAACGGCAAATAACACACCCCAGCCCTACGTCAGAGCCGTGTGATAAGGGTTGCCAGGATGCTGATAGTAAAGATTACTGGCGGCTGAGCGAGGTCTTAGGGGATTATCCGGCGGCGCATGCTATGGACTTAATCACTAAGACAGCCCTGTCGTCGCTAGATAGCCGGTTGGTTGTGCGCACGCCGGCCTATCTATTGGCGCCACTATCGTCGGTAAAAGTTAGACTTGATAGTGTTATGTTAATTAGCGGCCAAACCGATCAAGTTGGGCTTTTTACCGCCGAGGTTCCTGTGCCAAGCGATTTGAGTGAAGGTACACACGTCCTTCACGTTGAAGGACAATCGCCAACTGGTAATCAGGCAGATAATTACCAGACCATTAACTACCAACCACCCCATATCGATAAGCCCGTGCCTAAGGGCGATAAGGCGGCCGCGGACCACATATCGAAGCCTAGTCAAGCACCTTCGGTGGCCGTAGTTAACTCACGTGCCGCCGCCGTTACCCAAACGCAGCAGCAAGCGGCTAGTTATGCCATTGACAGTCCACCAGTTTGGGACTGGCGCCTGCCAATCTATTCACTTGATTGGTACGTTCTAACCAGTTCGCCTCTAAATCTGACCTTCAAGACTAACCAACACTTAAAGACCGTCGATACAACAGCTAGCAATCAGGCCGTTTTGGCCTGGCGCGATCAGCAACCGGGGCGATTAACGGCTTGGCTATTTGGGCCAGCGCTTTGGTGCCGGTCTGAGCGACTGGCGCCCTGGGTCAGACCGGGTATAATGAGTCCATGGCTAATATTCGCGTTTTGGTAAAGAAACTGATTCCAACTAATTTATTTAAAAAGATTGAGCCGCTCGGCCACTTGGTAGAGGCGGTGCTGGCGAACGTGCGCTATGGTTTTCCGTCGCGTCATCTGCATGTTATTGGCGTAACCGGTACAAATGGTAAAACAACAACCAGCGCCCTGATTCAAAGAATGCTACATGAAGCCGGCTATAAAACGGCTCTTCTCAGCACCGTTCAGTATGGTGTCGGACAAGATATTATCCCTGAGTCCCAGCATATGACCACGGCTAGCGCGCCCTTACTGCAGCGCCGCTTACGTGATTTTAAGCGTCAAGGCGCCGAGTGGGTGGTGGTTGAGACGTCGAGTCACGCTTTGGCTCAACATCGTATATGGGGTATTCCCTATGAAGTTGCTGTTTTAACCAATGTCACGGGCGACCACCTGGACTACCATGGTACCTTTGCAAATTACCTAGAAGCCAAGCGACAACTGTTCGTTATTACGGCGCGCCACCATGGTCTAGGTGTGATTAATGCCGAAGACGCAAACGCAGATACATTTACATCGACTATCACAAATCACTTTACGTACGGCATTCACAAAGGTGATTTGCGAGCCGCTAAAATTAAACAGGCGCCCGACCATACAACTTATCGCGCTGAGGTGGGCGACGAAAGATATGATATTCGCGTTAATATACCTGGCGAATTCAATGTCTATAATAGCCTGGCGGCAATTGCGGTTGGCCGGGCGATTGGTTTGTCGAAGCGCCAAATTGAAGTTGGCCTGGCGGCTACAAAAAGCGTTGAAGGCCGAATGATGGCAATTAACGAAGGCCAAAAATTTGGTGCGATTGTTGACTATGCTAGCACGCCAGATGCTTTTGAGCGTTTTTTTGAGACAGTTAAACCGACGGCCAAGGGTAAGCTGGTGGTTGTTTTCGGATCGGCCGGTCGACGCGACGAGGCTAAGCGAGCTGTTCAGGGTGAAATTGCGGCCAAGTATGCCGATGAGATTATTATTACCGAAGAGGACGATCGTGATGTCGACGGCAACGAGATTATGACTCAAATTGCCGCTGGTGCCGAGAGGGGTGGTAAGGTTAAAGATAAGAATCTATTTTTAATTCTTGATCGTGAAGAAGCGATTGGTTTTGCTTTGACTCGAGTGTCGCGGGCCGGAGATGTCGTAGCATTTTTGGGCAAAGGACACGAAAAAACGATTGAACGAGCCGATGGTGTATATCCGTGGAATGAGCCGGAAATTGTGCGCGAAGCTATCAAAGGTTTGTTGATCGGCAAAAAACGGCGCCGCTAAGGTCTAGCTTTAGGCCGGCTTATCTGAAAGAGTTTAGTCTAGGGTCAGTGTGGTGCAACGGATATAACCGCCACCCTTAGCCAGTTCGTGAATTTCAGGGCAATAGACGGTTAAGCCACGGGCCTCTAAGGCGGCTCGAAAGTTGGGTGCATGAGCTGCCATGACAACACTATCGCCAGTTGAGACAAGGTTCATCGCAAAGGCCCGCTGAGCCTCATCAAGCGAAACGACAATCTTGTCAATGTGCTTTAGCTGGTCTAGCTTAGTTTGGCTTGGCTTCGTGAATGCCTCGGGACAGTAAGCGATTAAGCCGCGTTGGTCGTCGAGCGGCGGTTTGATAATCGACAGGGCTAGGTCAATATCGTAAAAGAAACTATCGGGCCAACCGGAAACGGCGTTAATGACCCCTTGTCCGTCTTTAGCAAGTTGGGGAACAGTTTGTAGCTGGACTAACTCATAATCCAATAGCTGAGCAGCAAAGACTTGAGCCCGGGGGTCGGATCGGTAGGTGCTGCCGGCAAAAAGATAATTACCACAAGCAAGGGCATCACCTTGGCCGCTAAACTTTAGGCCGTCTGGCACACGAACGACCCGTTTGCCAAGCTGCTGTAAAACACGCTCGGCATAGATTTCCTCGCTAGCCCGAACGGCCGGAAGTCGAGCTAAGATGGCCGTATCACCGCGGACAAGTGCCCAGTTGGCGGTGTAGACCCCGTCTTGGCTGTCGCTTGGCGAGGGCACACTGACGACCTCGATGCCAGCTTGCTGTAGCAGGTGGGCGATAGTCTGGTGCTCGCCAACCGCTTGGGTTTGATCGACTGTCGTATCGTAGTAATAGGGATTAATAGCTTGATCGGCCCGGAAGTGCAGGGCATCAGACATCAGAACAGTGGCGTTGATTTTGGACATACAGTCTCCAATTAGTAGTAATAGTCGTGGTGGTGCTGCCAGTAATAGTGACGATACACTCGTTCACCCAATTTCAGCCAAGCCCTATACTGTAATTTAGACAACACTAAATCATAGCAACCGATATAATCGGTCACGGTTTTATTGAAGGATGTTTTGAATAAACCGATGCCATAGTGAGGATGTTTTGGGTTATCAATTTCTTCACTGGGCGGCGAACCACAGAAGTCATGAAGCAGTGCGCCATTTTCCTTGGCCCATTTAATAACGTGCCACTGTAACAGATGACTGGCCCCATAAGCCGTGCGCTGGCGAACCGAGGCGCCGTCTTTGTAGGTGCTTTTAGCCCCAAAAACCATGGCATAGGCCCCGGCGACAACCTTGCCTTCGTGGTAAGCGAAAAATAACTGCCCTAGCCCAGCGGTGTAAAAGCGCTCCCAAAAGCCACTGTAGTACCAGTAGTCGCGAATACCGAATTGACCTTCGGCAGTTTCGCTGAGTAGACTATACATAATCTGGCAATTTTTTTCGGTAGGTTTGACGGCCTTGACGGTCACACCGTCGCGCTCGGCCCGGCGGATCGCGTAGCGGCCAGTTTGCGGCAGATTTAGTAAGACGTCGTCGAGCGGATCGCTAATGTCCAGTGTAATAGTAGAGGGATTGGGAATAATGGCCTTAGCTGGGATCATGCCATGACGAGCCAGGGTCGCGCTTTTGGCTCGCGGCAACTCTGGCTCAATTCTGATGGCAAAAACGTGATGTTTTTTGGCTAACGTCTTCAGGCTGTCTAGCAAGACGAACAACTCTTCGGTATTGGTGATACCGGGCCCTTTTGGCAAATACCACAATCGGCCCATCGGTGGCGCCGTTTTTTCGAGTACGGTCACGGCCAGTCCGTCGGCAATTACAAACCGTGCCCGGTAGCCGCCGGTTTCTTTTTGCATAGCATACTCATAACTGGCAAAGATATTGCCACCGTCGGGGTTGGCTAAAATAAGCTCGTTCCAGCGGGCGACTTCTGATTCGGTTGCAAAACGTGCGGTCATTGAGTCTATTGTAGCAAAAAAATACGCCTCGCATCTCGGGTTGTGGGATGCGGGGCGCCGGCTAGTCCGTTTCCGATTCGACGTAGGCTACGCTAACGCCTTGCTCATGTAGGCCTCAAAAATTACAATACTCATTGAGACTGTTAGCACTCGGGGCTTGCAAGTGCCAAAATTTTTCTTTACAATTAAGACTGTTGAAATTAAGGAGGAAGAGCGATGGCTACACCAATCAAACCTCTGGCTGACCGAGTCGTGGCTGTGCGCGAGAAAGCGCAAGCAAAAACCGCCAGCGGACTTTACCTGCCAGATAATGCTAAAGAAAAACCAGTGGTCGCCAAAATTGAGGCGATCGGACCAGACGTCAAACATCTTAAGGTTGGCGATAAAATTATTTATAAAGAGTATTCGACGACTGAACTCAAAGTTGATGACGTCGATTACTTAATTGTTAAAGAGGAAGATGTCCTAGCGACACTTTAGGAGGTTTTTTGTGGCTAAAAAAGTTTTTTATGATGACGATGCTCGCCAGCGGGTGCTAGGTGGCGCCAAAGCACTTTACGAGGCTGTAAAAGTAACTTACGGCCCCAAAGGTCGTAATGTTGTAATCGGCAAGAGTTACGGTGGCCCAACGGTTACCCACGATGGCGTTACGGTGGCCGAGTCGATTGACCTTGAAGAGACCGACGAAACTTTGGGCTACAAGGTTGGCGCTGAGCTGATTAAGCAAGCGGCTAAGAACTTGAATAAAGCCGCCGGTGACGGTACAACTACCGTAACGGTTTTGACGTACAGCATTTTAAAAGAAGCTAACCGTTTAATTGCGGCTGGGCATAATCCGCAAGAGCTACGCCGTGGTATTGAAGCGGCCGGTGCTGAGGTAGTGAAGGAATTAGCTAAGTTATCTGAGAGCGTTGAAGGCAATAGCGACCGTGTGGCCGAAGTGGCTACTATTTCGGCTGGCGACGAAACGATCGGTAAGTTGATTGCCGAAGTAATTGAGAAGGTCGGCAAAGACGGCGTTGTAACCGTTGAGGCTGGTCAGGAGCTAGAGATTAAGTCCGAGGTCGTGGAAGGCTTTAGTTTGGACCGCGGTTGGTCGAGCGCCTTTTTTGTGACCGATCCGTCGCGCCAAGAGGCCGTTTACGAAAAGCCGGCTATTATCGTGACCGACAAGAAGATTTCTAGCGCTCAAGAATTTTTGCCGTTGATCGAAAAGCTGGTCCAGGCTGGTCAAAAAGACATTGTCTTGATCGCCGATGAGGTTGAAGGCGAGGCGCTGAGTGTTTTGATTCTTAACCGCTTGAAGGGTGTTTTGAACACTGTCGTCGTTAAGGCGCCGGCGTTTGGTGATCGACGCAAGGAAATTTTGGAAGACATTGCTATCCTAACTGGCGGCCAAGTTATTAGTGCTGATCGCGGTATGTCGTTTGACGATGTCCAGCTAGACGTCGTGGGTAGCGCCCGTAAGGTGATTGTTGGCAAAGATGACACCACGATTATTGAAGGCGCCGGCAAGGCGGTTGACGTTAAGGCGCGGATAGCTCAAATCAAAGCCCAGGCCGAAAGTGCTCCAAGTTCATACGACCGCGAAAATTACGAAAAGCGGGCCGCGGCTTTAAGTGGCAAGGTTGCTGTGATTAAGGTTGGTGGCGCTACTGAAACCGAAATTGACGAGAAGAAGTTTCGCGTTGACGATGCCGTAGCGGCGACCAAGGCGGCCCTGGCTGAAGGTATTGTGCCGGGTGGAGGTGTCACGCTGGTTAATATTGCGGCTGGCCTAAAAATTGCCGGTAGCGACTCGGTTAGTGCTGGTCGCCAAATCCTAAAAGACGCTTTGAAGCAGCCGTTCTTACAGATAGTTGCTAATGCCGGCCTGAGCGCTGAGGCGTTGCTGGCCCAAGTCGAAGCAGGCAAACCTGGTTTTGGCGTCAATGTTAATGCGCCTGAATCTGGCGTAATGGACGTCAAAAAAGCGGGCGTGATTGATCCGACGCGCGTTACTAAAGAGGCGGTTCAAAACGCCGTCTCGATTGCCTCGACTGCAG
>DAIDJW010000021.1 GCA_027451185.1 Candidatus Saccharimonadota bacterium | reverse complement strand
GCTCCGCTGGGCAACCTGCGCGGCGATACGGTGTTCGACGTCAAGTCTGTCGCCGTCTAGGACCCGCCCGAGGGCCTAAAAAACTCTCGGGCAACTCCCAGAGATATTTAAGCTTTAGATGTTCTTGGAAGTTGTTCGCAGCACCGGTGATTCTCAATTGCCCGGCAGTGAATCTGACGCGCATATTTTTATACGAAAATTTGCTATACTATACCTATATGAAACCCCTTAGTCTATCTCGGCCGCATCTGATTGTTATGGTTGGTATTTCTGGAGCCGGTAAAAGCAAGTTTGCCCTGCAATTTGCTAATTTTTTTAAGATACCGCTTGTTTCGCGGGACGAAGTTTTAACACATGTTTTTAAGGCCACGTCGGACAGCCCGTCAAAGCGTGCGATAGCCGATCGCACCAGTATTTATCTTTTGAGCCAGCTGCTTAGAACTAACCAGACAGTCGTTTTCGATGGGGCCTCGGATAATCATGCTGAGCGTTTGGTCTTAACAAAACTTGCTAAGGCGGTGGGCTACGAAATAACCATTGTTTGGGTGCAAACCGACCCGGTTGAGGCAAAACGACGCACTCTTAAACAGAGTCCGTCAAAGACTGTTAGTAGCGATGAGTATGACGCCTTACTGACTCGTTTTCACGTGCCCAGTGCTGCCGAAAAAGCGATTGTTATAAGCGGTAAACATACTTTTGCCAGTCAGCTGAAGATTGTCTTGAAACATTTGTCGGGCGACCGTAGCGAGGCCGCCGCTCGAACGGCCGTACCTGAGCGACCGACTCGCAATATTATTATTCGGTAAATCGGAGTTTATCATGCCAATCATCAACGATGAAGAATTTGGCAAAATCACTATCCGCCGCAGCGCGAAAGCCTCGCAGGTGCGCTTGCGCGTTGCTCCAGACGGCACATTACGGGCTTCGTTGCCGCTTTATGCACCAACCTTTTTAGTTAAACGTCTTGTTAAAACGAATCGTCAAGAACTCCGCCAGCTATTGCGTCAAGCTACGCCGCAGGTGACATATCAAAACGGCATGCAAATAGGCAAGAGCCACAGCCTGCTGGTAACGCCGACTAGCGGCGCGTTCAAGATTTCAACGCACGGTCAGCATATTACAGTTGCCCTGCCAGAGTCGCGCAGCCTGAGCGACCCGGTAGTTATCCGTCAGATACGTGACGCTGTTATCGCCGCTTTGCGTGTCGAGGCCAAAAGTTATCTGCCAAAACGGTTAGCTTTTCTAGCCAACAAGTTAGATATGCATTACGACCAAGTGCGGTTTTCGCACGCTAGTGGTCGATGGGGAAGCTGCAGTTCGAGAGGCACAATCAGTCTTAACATTGCTCTTATGAAACTGCCGTTTGAATTAATTGATTATGTGATCATACATGAGCTGGCTCACACTCGGCAAATGAACCATAGCCAAGATTTCTGGCAACTTGTTGCCATTGGCGACCCCAATTATAAAGCGCACCGTCGCGCCCTAAAATCAGAAACACCAACTATTTAGTTTAAACCTCAAACATGTATAATAAACATAAGATGTATAAGGGTGGCCCTAATTACACTGCAAAACGCGCTCGGGTAATTCGTATCGCCGGGCTGATAATTCCAATTATCTTAATTAGTTACGGTCTGTTGATTGAAATCGGCCTTATACCAAGTGGCCGCAGTATACCGATTGGCGGTTTTTTGATGCTAGCCTTTTGGTGGATCTTAGTAGCCTCTATTCAGTTCTTATACGCTAGCCGCACCAGATACGATTCAGCGATGCGCCTAATTGCTTATCATTTGCTCGCTACAGCTTATCTGTTTTACGTGATTGGTATTCCATCGCCGTTTGCCATCTTCTGGATTGCTCTGATTATTGCTTCGTATGTTTACTTTGGCCGTACCGGTGTTTATTTAAGTGCGATTTGGTTTACGCTGATTGTATTTGCTGATATTTTGTTTTGGGCGCAGTTTTATCCCACCTTTGCGTCCTACGATTTGGCAACCCTAGTAGCGGTTTTATTGAGCGCCATTGCTACCATTGGTATCGGGACGGCGCACATGCGTAAAACAACCGCCAAAACCCCAACCAGCGAGACACTTCAACACGACCGCATGGTAACCATCATCAATAATTTAGCTGACGCAATTATTAGCACCGACCGCCACGGCGTGATACGTCTATATAATGCCGCTAGCCTGAACCTGCTAGACACCAACGCCGACATCAATGGCCGTAAGGTAGACGATATTTTGCCACTTGTTGACCAAGATGGCGCTAAGGTGTCGATGCTGCGCGAACTTACCGAGGCTCGTAGCGCCCACACGCGAGACGACCTGGAATATAGCTTTGCCGACGGTGAACAGATTCGTCTAGAAATTACATATTCACCAATTCGCAGTGGTAACGACGCCCAAGAAGGTTTTATTTTAATCATGCGCGATGTCACTAAGGCCAAAAGCCTAGAGGAAGAACGTGATGAGTTCATTAGTGTAGTGAGTCATGAACTGCGTACGCCGATTACAATTATGGAAGGCAGCCTGTCGAACGTGCAGCTGATGATGAAAAAAGGCTCAAAGGTTACCAAAGCCACGATGACCGAAACGGTTGATGCCGCCCACGAGCAAGTTGTCTACCTGGCTAAAATGGTCAACGATTTGAGTACACTATCGCGGGCCGAGCGCGGTATCGCCGACGCCCCAGAACTCATTGATATTCGCCAATTAATGCATAGTATGTACGACACCTACCTCAAACAAGCAAAAGCCAAGAAACTACATTTGAATCTCGATTTAAGTACCACGCTGGGTTCGGTTAGTGCCAGCCGTCTGTATCTGGAAGAGTTATTGCAGAACTTTATCACTAATAGTATTAAATATACCCAGGAAGGAAGCATCACCCTGAGTGCCGAACAAAAAGATGGCGTTGTGACCTTTTTGGTTAAGGATACCGGTATTGGTATTAGCAAGAGCGACCAGCAAAAGATTTTTCAAAAATTCTACCGCAGTGAAGATTATCGAACACGCGAGACAAGCGGTACTGGACTGGGTCTATACGTCGCTAAAAAGCTATCACACAAACTTGGCACTAACATCGAATTCACTAGCCGTCTGAACCATGGCTCAACCTTCTGGTTCAAACTACCAGTTATTAAATAGTTTCGTTAAAACTAAGTAGACTATTGATATTGAATAACCCGTACGGTATCGTTGCCACGTTCAACGACATAGACGATTCCACTTGGCGCAGCCACAATGCCCAGCGGATGCGAGAATTCTGCGACCGACGAGCTACCGTCCAAGTAACCCTGCACCGTACCAGCTAGGGTAGCGACAATGCCGTCTGGCGTTATCTTACGGACTTTGTGGCTATATTCATCGCCAACGTATAGATTGCCGGCAGCGTCAAAAGAGACGCTGTGCGGACTGGCAAAACTGGCTGTAGTTCCAGAGCCGTCATTGCTACTTTTATTACCCGAACCGGCGAACGTTGAGACAATACCGCTGGTGCTGATTTTGCGAATACGACTGTTATCCTGGTCGGCGACATAAAGGTTACCGGCGCTGTCGACCGCGAGTCCGCCGGGGTGATTAAACCTTGCTGACGTCCCGGTACCATCAACGGCACCGGCAGTAGTTGCGCCAGCAAAAGTCGTTACATAACCGGTCTGCGTTACTTTGCGGATCTCGTTGTTGCTATAATCGGCGACATATAAATTGCCGTCTGGTGACAAAACGATGCTGGTTGGTTCATAAAATTGAGCGGCCGTACCTTGACCGTCGGCCGAACCGGAAGTTGATCCTGCAAGGGTCGATACTATTAGCGGACAACTGCCGGCACGGGGCGCATTGTTGTTATTTGTAAGATAAAACTGATTGCCGCCATTGCTAGCCGCTAGGCAATAGCCGCTACTGTCGCTATTTAAAATATAATAAAAACTTGTGCTAGCGTTAAGTTTTATGCCCGCCTGGATAAGCGTAGCCGGAAAAACTGAGTTATCAACCTGATATAGCGCCAACTGATTATAGGCCTGGGCTAGGTCGGCTTTAGCTACCGCCGAGTGACTATTACAAGTATGAGTTCAACAATAGTAAAACCGTGCGCGCCCGATTTTGACTTGCTGTTCATGGTCCGATTATAGCATAAGCGCCAGGTGTTGAAGCTAGCTTTTCTGGTCGCTGACGTTCAGTAGACGACCCTTCCAGACAACATGTTTACGCAGGTGGCGCTCGACACTCGTAATTAAGAGAACAATCTCTTGCATGATAGCCAGCGGCCACAGCAAAGCACCCAATAACCAGCTATGGGCGCGATTTTTACGTAAAAAGCTGCCATAAATTATCATATAGCCTAGCAGGATTATGGCCCCAATGGTTTGGATATTCGTCCAGCCGGTCCATAGGCTATCAACAATCTCGACAAAGGGCGTTAATAAAACTAGCAGCGCCAGTAATGCCAAGATGGCCCTCGGTAGACTGCTTCCTAACAGGGGGTAAAGTAGGCGCACGCTAGTATGCGCCTGCGAGTGCCATTTCTTTTCATACGACAGACCGAGTTCTGGTGTAGCTATCAAAAAGCGATACTTGTTGTTTAGTGCGAGTTTAGCGGCTAGTAGCGACTCTGGTTGAACGGCCGCCCTAACATCGGCTAAGCCGTTCAAACCAATCAGAGTATCTCGTTTAATCAACCAGGCATTACTGGCAGCGGCCGGCGTATGACGATCATGAAATATAAGTTCCCAAAAGTAGCGCAAGGTGCCGAAGATGACACTCCAACGCCAACCATCCTCGCGGCGCGGTAAAACCGATACCATATCGACATTCTCCGACAGGGCATAACTCACTAACTTTCGTAAGGTGTCTGAGCCTAAGCGCGTGTCGACATCCATAAATAGAATATACTGGCCACTTGACTGATCAAGCAGCTTTTGTAGAGCTTGGTTCTTACCAATCCAGTCACTGGGCAAATCACCACCGGCAATAAAGCGCACCCCTTCGCTAGCAAACGCCTTAACTAGTGTTGACGTTTCATCGGCCGAATTGTCATCATAAACGATAATTTCCATTTTTTGGTAGTTGCTGGCAAGTACTTTATCGAGACACTCTGTCATAACGGAATGTTCGTTGCGAGCAGGAATGCAAACACTAACTGTTGGTAACTGGTCGGGGTTAATGTAACCAGGTTGGTGAACGATCCGAAACAGGCGTAAGGCACGCCAAAGTCTGTAGCTGAAATAAAGCGCCGCCACCAATAGTAGGCCGTCTAGTCCATATATAATAAGCTCTAGCATCTGTTTAACACTATAACATCTTGACGTCCGGGCCTCAACAAGCTACAATCTACTTGACAGTCTGCAGTAGCAGACTTTTAATTTTGGGAGTAGAAAGTGGCTAAAAACCCTAAAGACAACTCAACCAAGGTCACACGGATTAAAGCAACCGACGCTAAACCAGCCGTTACCGTAGCAAAAGCCGCTAAACCAGCTACGGTCAAGCAGCCTAAGCAACCAGACAAACAGGTTTGGATCATTCGAGCCATAAAGGCTATCGGTGCTTATTTTAAGGGTGCGTGGGTAGAGTTGAGGGCTGTTCGCTGGCCAAATCGCCGCGCCACCTGGGGTTTAACGGGTGCCGTCTTAGCTTTTACTGCTTTTTTCGTGGTGGTAATTCTACTGCTGGACGCCCTATTTAAAGAGTTATTTTCATTAATTTTGAAGTAAGAGGAAAGAGAAATGGCCCAAAAGAACCGATATGACTCATCGCGCCAATGGTATGCAATTCATACCTATAGCGGTTACGAAGAAAAAGTTGCCGAAAGTATTCGTCAGCGCATTAATGCCGTCGACATGGCTGACAAGATTTTCGACGTCATGGTCCCGAAAGAAAAACAAATCGAGATCAAGAACGGCAAGCGTAAGGTTGTTGAAAAGAAGATTTTCCAGGGCTACGCCCTGGTTGAAATGAAGCTAACCGACGAAACCTGGTATATTGTCCGTAATACCCCCGGTGTAACCGGCTTTGTCGGCACCAGTACCCAGCCGACACCCGTTTCTGACCCAGAAATTGCTAAGATTAAGAAGCGTATGGGCGTTGAAGACCCGAAGCACAACATTGACTTCACCATGGGCGAAGTTGTTAGTATTACCGATGGTCCGTTCAAGGGTTTTGACGGTGCTATTTCGGAAATTGATAATCAAAAGGGTAAAGTTAAGGTCATGGTCAGCATGTTTGGCCGCGACACCTCGGTTGAGCTTGACGCTTTGCAGGTGAAAAAAGTTTAGTATTACCAACTCGTAGGTTTATTGTCTTACGCTCTTGACAGCGCATTAGTTATGTGTCTAGAATTAATTATGGCGAGTAATTCATAGGTTCTGTGAGCGAAACCGGCAACTCATAGAAAAACTCGCTGCACAGCTGGACGGCAGGACCGACATCTTCTTCAACGGCCCTGGCGATGGGGCGGACCACGGTCACGTGGTTCAGGACCCTGACGGCTCCTACGAGTACGCTCGTGACGTCGAAGGCAACACGTACGACGTGAGTGGCACTCAGCCGAGCAGCTAGTCTCACGCATGTCACCGGTGGTCAACCACCCAGACCATGTACCCCTACAAAGTTACGGTTTTGGCGGCTTACCGTAACAGAGCAATAATTATAAACCGCCAACTAACCAAGGGGTATCTATGGAACGTGGTTCAGATAGTATAGTTGATTTGCTCAATAGCGACGAGCCAGTTACAGCCAAAAAAAAGGTGCTTCGATCTTATCTCATTGAGCAGATTGGCTCCGATGAGCGGATTAATAAAAGAACCATCGCGTACGGCATAGCAGGACTAATGGCAACTAGGTTTGCAGCTGAATTACCGGACGACGATCCATATGCTAAGGTTTTAGGTATAGCTGGTCAGCTAGAATTACCTGATTCTGTACGCGATACACAAACCGAAACATGGAGTCAGTTCGTAGATCGAATAAAGCGACTGCCCTAAGTTAAGGCCTAACCCTGGTACTAACATTATATTTGTGATATAATTCTCGAGTTACGCACTAAATATGCTTCTAAATATTTAGTAAATTATTAGGAAAAAATTATGGCAAAAAAAGTTATTGGTAATTTGAAACTACGCATTCCTGCTGGCCGTGCAACCGCCGGGCCTCCAGTGGGTTCAACGCTTGGTCAATGGGGCTTGAACATGATGGAATTCATCAACCCGTTCAACGAGGCTACTAGAGACCAAATGGGTAAGGACGTTATCGTTCATATTCAGGTTTTCGAAGACCGCACTTTCGCTTGGAAGAGTCTTGGCCAACCAGTTGACGATATGATTCGTGAAAAAGCTGGCATCGCTAAGGGTAGCGCCAAGCCCCACACCGACAAAGTCGGCAAGATCACCCGCAAGCAGCTCGAAGAAATCGCCGAGGTCAAAAAAGACCAGCTGAACGCGATTGACCTAGAAGGCCGCGTCAAGGTCATTGCCGGTACTGCACGTTCAATGGGCGTCGAAGTTGCCGAGTAGGACAAAGCTAAACCAGCTTTGAGAGAGGCTGTGAAATCGGTTGAATAACCGATTTCAGCCGAACGCTAAAAAAGACCTCCATTGGAGGTCTTTTTTAAGAGTGTACTCTCGAAAAGCTGGTTTAGCTTTGTCCTATCTTAGAAAACTTTAGAAGTGGTCGCGGATGTGGCTAAAGCTAAACTTCCAGTCGGCGTTAGCTTTTTTGTGGGGGTTAAAGATAGCTTCCGGGTCAAAAATGTCTTTGGCTTTGCGGAATAGGTCGACGGTTTCTTCACCATACATTTCCTCAAGCCACGGACCACGCACCAGGCCGTCGTTGTGCTCGCCAGACAGCGAACCTTTGTATTTCAACACCAGTTCGTTAACTTCTTTCATGGCTGGCAGCAACTTGGCGCGGTCGTTCGGGTCTTCAAGCTTCATCAAGGGAATAATGTGGAAGTTGCCGTCACCCATGTGTCCAGCAATCGTCGCTAGGAGTTTGTATTTTTTAATAATCGCTCGAATTTGTGGCAGAAATTCAGCCAAATGTTCAGGGTTAACGATTAAGTCATCAATGAACGGCGCGGTGTGCTTGTCTTTGACCTTGCTGCGTAGCAACTGAAAACTGTAGCGGCGCATAATCCAAAACTTCTCACTGGCCAGTTCGTTCGGGTCTTCTTCAAAACCATTAATTTCGTAGCGGGCGTGAATTGGGCCGAGTTCTTTGTGCAGGGCTTTAATTTGGCGGCGGACTTCGTCTTCGGTGTCACCGTTGAATTCAACCATCAAGATAAGCTTTGGCACACCGCGCAGTAGCTGTAAACCATCTGGAATCAAACTAAACAGCAGGTGAATAAAGCGGATTGGCCCCAACATCTTAAAGAAGCTTGGCAAAAATTTTATCGTTAGCCACAGTGTCGCGTCATCAAAACTCTCAAAGGTTGCCGGCTTGTATTTTAAGACTGTTGGAATTAGCGTGCCGAGTTTGTCGATATCGTGCATAAATAGTACCAGCAAGCCAGAATGTTTGCGGCGCTTGACCAGTTGAAAAGTACTTTCGGTGACAAACCCAAGCGTGCCCTGGGCACCAATAATCATCTGGGTCAGGTCAAAAATGCCAGTTTCGCGGTTCCAGACATCCCATAGCTTGTAGCCAGTCGAGTTTTTGCTGACATGCGGTTTGGCGGCTTTAATTTGGTCGTAATTCTTGTCAATTAGTTCAAATAGCTCTCGATAAACCTTGCCTTCAAAATCATCTTGGGCCATTTTGGCGTCAAGTTCAGCTTTTTTGAGCGGTTTAACGACCCGTTCGACACCATCGGCAAAGACAAACTTTAGTTTGGGAACGTATTTTTCAGTTTTGCCAAATTCCAGCGATTTTTCACCACCAGAATTGTTGTTGACCATGCCGCCAACACTGGCAAGGTCACGGCTAGCCGGAAAACTTGGTAACAGATAGTCGCCAGTTGCTTTGTCGAAATCGCGAAACAAGACGCCCGGCTGCGCCGTGGCCCGATCTTCTTTGACGGAAACGATTTCACGAAAATACTTATTAAAATCAACAATGATTGAGTCGTTAATGGCTGCACCGCTCATATCCGTACCGGCGCTGCGCGCGGTCAGCGACAGAGTTTTGTCGTGTTTTTTCTTTTCGGCCACCAGCTTAACAGCCGTTTCGACATCGGCCGCGTCCTTAGGGGCAATGGCCAGCTTTGGTTTTAGCTCGAACATCGACGCGTCGTGCGAGTAAAACTCTAGCGACGTCTCGTCATCAATTAAATCACCCTTAAATCCGCGCGCTTGTAGCTCTTGTTTGATTTCATCCATACTGTTATTAGCATAAGCAGAAGGGTGACGTCTGTCAATCTGCGTTGACCGGTAAGCGCGGTGTGCCGTATTCATCTTTGGCAACACGCACCAGGTTTTTTAAGACTTCTTTAGCGCGGAGCGTGTCAATTTCAGACATTAACGGATTGTCGTCATACCACACAAAAGGCTGCGAAAAATCAATCGCTTCAGTTTTATAGGTCGACCAAGTGGTTGGTTTAATTTTCTGGATAAGCTGGTAAGTTTCCGACGAGACTAGGCGCTGCATATATGACAGAACTGGCGACACGTCGCCATGACAACGAGTCGTTAACCAATAAGTGCTGTCGTCGTTGACCACTTTGGATAGAAAAAGCTCGGCATTAGGAGCCAAGTTGCCGGCGCGGTCGACCAAGACACCATCGACGTCTAAATAAACGTTCATGCTTTAAATATAACCCTATCGGTTATGGGCTGCAACCCTAGCAAAGTCGAGCCGGTTATGTTACAAT
>DAIDJW010000020.1:2665-10663 GCA_027451185.1 Candidatus Saccharimonadota bacterium | reverse complement strand
TATATATTGCGGTTCGAATAACATCCATCGGGCAGTTCAAATAAAGAGAAATCAGATACGTTACGACGACCATAGTTAGCGGAATTATAGCGATTATAACTCCGGCAATTATCATTTTTAAGACATCCCAACGAACAGGTTTACCGGTCGGCTCTATATTGTCAGTTGCGATTGAAATGGTTACAAAATCATTAGCCATCATTAAAAGAACTGCCAGTAAGGGCGACAGGACATATGAATGGGTTACGATAAATAATACTGTCGTTAAAATTGACACTTCGATCGATTTTACTATTTTATTAAGTACCCATATCCTAATGCGGGCAGAAACTCCACGACCAATAATTACGGCCTTTTGAATGCCTTTCAGCCCAGGGGCTGTTAGTATTAGGCTAGCCGACTGTTTAGCTACGTCGGTGGCAGTAGAAACCGCTATGCCGACCTCGGCTTGATGAAGTGCCGGTGCATCATTAACTCCATCACCAGTCATGCCAACTACGTGTCCAGCTTTTTGTAATGCACGAATAATATTTATTTTGTCCTCGGGGTAGGTTTCTGCGAAAATAGTACCACTAGCTGCTAGGCTTGGGTCAGTTCTAAGCTCATCGGGCGTAACAACTCTGCCCGTTAACCCTAGTTGTTTTGCAACCGTATCCGCTGTGGTGCGACCGTCACCAGTAATCATGATTACGCGTATGCCGAGTTTTTCGATCTCACGAATTAATCTAGGTGCGTCTGGGCGAATTGGGTCGGATAGCCCGATCAGACCAACGCAAGTATCACCCAAGATTACCGCTATAGTTCTTAGGCCATCACTACTAAGTAGTTTAAGATCTATTTTTGCTTCATTGTTAAACTTGATACTGTCATCAAGTAGTAAATCTGGCATGCCCTTACGAACCAATATTTGGTTACCGTCTTGGCTAATTACAGCTTCGGTCCTCTTAGTGACAGAGTCGAATGGTGAAAAGCTAATCCTGTTAGGTATTTTTAGTTTTTGTTCATTAATTTGTTTAAGAATTGCGATATCGATATAATCTTGATCAGATTCATTGCAGGCCGCGCCAGCAATAGATAAAACAGATTTTTCATTAAAAGACCCGTAGCAAGTTACTTTTTGAACTGAAAGATTATTTTGAGTTAAAGTTCCAGTTTTATCGCTACACAAAACATCCATCATGGCGATATCCTGGATTGCTGCTAGGCGCCTGACCAAGACGCCATGACTTGAGTGTTTGCTTAGTAGCATGGCGCCATAGCTCTGGGCTACGGCAAACATCGTCGGAAAGGCCACCGGGACAGACATTAACAAAAGGACAATAATAAAATTGGTTATTTCAATGACAGGCGCGCTAACAACTAAACCGAATACAGCAATAAGGACTGCTAGGGCCATATTGGCGATCGATAGATATTTAATAACTGAAAAAACCACATTCTCCATATGAGTTGGTGGATGCGACACTTCAAGCAATTGAGTGGTACGCCCATATTTAGTCTCAGCACCAATACTACCCACTTGCACCGTAGCTTCGCCGCGAGCAACCACGCAGCCAGAATACACAGGATCTCCAGCCACCACGTCACGTGGTAGGGATTCACCGGTCAGACTAGATAAATCAACAGATAACGCACCCTCTATTAACTTTGCATCAGACGTTACGATATCGCCCATTCGCAAACGGACAATATCACCATTAACAATTTCACGAGCGAGTAGGTTAACCCATTCGCCATCACGCCTAACGCGCACAAATATTTGTAGGTTGTTACGCAATATATCAAGGGCTTTATCGGCAGATCTACGGTGATAAATATTTATTCCGCTATTTATAATCAACAGCGTAGCTATGACAGCCCCTTCTATTTTATTACCCGATAGAAATGAGATGAGTATGATTAATTCGAGCAGCCATGGCAGCGGTCCCCAGAAATTCTTCAAGTACATAATAACGAGACTCTGGTGTGATTCGGGTAATTCATTGTAGCCAAACTTTTGATGCAGTATAGTTGCTTGTTCGGTAGTTAGGCTATTAGTTTTTGTATCCATAGAATGATTGTAACAAATTTATCCAGAGTGATTAGTAAGAGTTCTAGATATGGCTACGATTGTTCGATACGCGCCACTTAACAGTAAACAAAATAATATTAACGTTGTATGCTCTTATTAAACCTCGCGATAAACAAGATCAAATCGACCTTATTGGGATTGCTCGTGTATTTGCTAGCGTCTACCATATTGAAGAGATAATCGGCAGTTTTATTATCACCGGCATTGCTCTAAATTTATTAACAAAAGTAAAAATGAGTTAAGGGCGGCAAAATATCACCCGACCCAGAGTCCATTATAAAATAACACGATGTTCCACATCAGAATCATACCTCCACTAATAACATACAGTAAAGCCACGCTGGGTCGAGCTCGCTTCCAAAATATCTAGTGGCTTTAACTTAAGACTATGCGGTGTTGATCTAGCTTGTACTGATATTACATCTAGTGATTCTGACTATAGCGTCCTAGAAGTAAACTCAACCCCAGGCCTAGATCACTACGCTTCATCAGGCGATCAACAAAGGCAGATTGTAGATGATTTATATACAATGTTACTAAATGCGCCCGGATCACGAGCGAGCTAATATCAGCGGTCTGACTTGGCTAGCAAGATAAAACGATCCGACGATTAAGCAAAGCTCGCTCGGCTTTTTTAGCAGATTGTTGAAAGCCATTTCCGCGTCGTGGTTTACCGTTACCTTCGAGAAACCGGCTTTCCTTGCTATAGCCGCTAGGTCATTATCGACCATGGCAACGCGAATATCATCTTGTTCATAGTTAAATTTGGTTAAGATAATGTCATCGCTAATTTCGTTAAGTATCTTTAGGCTGTCTTGGACACTGGGAAGCTTGTTTTTGCCAAAACTAGCCATAATTGATACGTTGGTGCCTGAAAACTCACGACGTATAGCCTCGACTAAAGAGCCAATCTTTTGTGGGTTATGCGATCCGTCGACAATCACTTTTTTACCATCGATATTGAATATTTCCATTCGGGCCGGTATTAATACCTGACTGGCGAGTGTTACTTGGTCACTTGAAGGTAGCGGACGCTTATTACTATCTAAAATAGAGTCAACCGTCGCCTTGGCTAAACCAAAATTACGGTTCTGAAACGACGGCAGAGGAAGACCAAGGTCGGTTTCCTCTATAATGTTTAGTTTTGCGTTAACTTCGCGGCATTTTTCTTTGACAATATTATCCACGATATCAGACTGGCGATTCATAAAAACCGTATTATGCTGGTGAATAATGCCAGCTTTTTGCGGTGTAATCTCTTCGATTGTCTTGCCTAGGATGTCGGTGTGGTCTAACCCAATATCGGTAATCACACAAATTTTATCTTCACGTTCTATGACATTCGTACTATCAAGTAAGCCGCCCAGGCCGACTTCAATAACCGCATAATCAACGTCGAGTTTACGGAACGACCAAAACGCAAAGGCAATCAAAAGTTCAAAATAGGATGGCTTAATGCCGCTTTCGTCTACCGTATCGATAAATTCTGTCAATAAAACGCAAAATTGAGACTCTTCGAGCGGAACTAGGTTGATTTGAACGCGTTCGTTTGGCCCTGTAATATGTGGTGATACAGTCAAGCCAACCTTATAGCCGGCCGCTTGAAGCAATGAAGCGACATAATACGAAGTTGACGTCTTGCCGGACGTACCGGCGACATGAACAGACTTAAAACTATTCTGCGGATTACCCAGATACTTCATTAGGCGGGTCATTCGATTAAGCGTGTATCTTTTTTCGGCCGACCCAATAAACGTCCCCAAAACTTCGTTAGCTTGCTGAAGATTCTTAATGCTCACCATAAAATTATACTACTCAACTCGCGCGCAGCGATTGTCCGGCTATTTTATTGATATGTAACACTAAATGAGCCGCCGCTCACGGTCGACGGTGTAGCGACTGGGGCCTGATTTTTATCTACCATCGTAATTAAGGACGCGTTCGAGTCTGCAATCGACAGGCTAGTGCCGTTTAGCGTAGTTAAGCCGCCCGTGAAGCTAACTTTACCGAAATTATCGAGTGGCATTAATGTACCGTCGCTTTGGGTTGGGTCTTCTTCAATCCACTCAGCTGACGACAAGCTGGAGTTATAGCTCAGCAACTTATTGAAAGATTTTCCAGTAGTGTTGTCGCTGATTGTTAGCGACCATTGTCCGGCAGCGACCTGCGCGATCGATGCCGACATGGAGTCGCCGGGGCTAACCGCCAAAGACACAATACCCTGGGCCGAGTTGGGCAGTAACTCATAGAAACCCGTTACGGTCACCGATCCGTTAGGCGATACAGTATCGAGCGTGCCGGTTTGGATTAAATCAGAACTCGTTACGCCGCCAATGCCTATCCATGCCGCATCATAGGTATCAGCCGTAGCGCTAGTACTAGTTGGTGTCGGCACTACCCACGAACCTGATATGGCCGTAAACGTGCCCCCAGACGCCATATAGCCAGACCAGTTAGTCGAGCTGTATGTAACTGTAGTTGTCGTGGTTGTAGTTGATGTCGGAGCGGTGGTGCTGGTGGTTGGCGTGCTTGTTGGGGCCGGCGCTGGTGTGGTCGTTGTCGACGTTGGCTGCAAGGTTGGAACTTCGCCACTTGGCGCCGGCGCTACGACGGGTGCTGGTGCCGGAACCGGCGCAGGGGCTGGAGTAGGCGCTGGCGTCGCCGTGGGTGTGGGCGCTGGTGGTGGCGTAGTTGTCTTGGGTGCTGGCGCCTGGCTTTTGGTCGGCGCTGTCTGGGTGGTTGTGGTTGACGGTTTACTAACCGGAGTCTTGCTGGCGGCTATGCTTGGTGTCGTTCGGGCCGGCCGATGAGTCAGCTCTAGCGCATAAACAGTACCGACGCCAGCTATGACTACAATCAATAAATAGACTACCGCTAACTTAAGCTGCCTGCTAGATGATGGGAATAATTTGATATGATGCGCCATTTTTGTTTTTTACTGCTTAAGCCAATTGTAACATAGGCCATGGTCCTATACACCAGCCTTGCCGGAACGATAAAGCTCATGCTACGATTATTAAGAATAGCGGTTAGGAAGAGCTTGGCTGTAATTCTCTAGAGCGATGAATGATAAATAAACCACGCCACGGCTTCACACTAGTAGAACTATTGATTGTGATAGTAGTCATTGCTATACTTGCCGCCATATCAGTGGTCGCCTATAGCGGAATTCAAGACCGAGCCCGCATGGCAAAAATCCAAACCGACATCCAAACGCTATCGAAAAATATTCAAATGGCGCGGGCTCAAAGCGGTACTACGCTCATGGGTATAACCAATAGTACGTATACGGCCGGAAGTTGCGTCAGTAAACCAGCTGGCGCCGACTTGGCGGCATTACCAAAGACCGATAGCTGTTGGGTTGCTTACTATAACGCCCTTAAGGCTATCGGTAACCTCACTGGAACCAACCTTACCGGCATAGTCGATCCCTGGGGCCGTCCATATTTTATCGACGAGAATGAAGGCGAAAATGGTAATTGCGGCTATGATAACATTGCCGTCTACGCGATACCGTTCAATGGTTCGTTAAAATATCCTAATACACTCTACAACGTGCCTCATAATGGCGCCACTGGTTGTCCGCTATAAAGCCCTAGACACGCCTGAACGAGTCTCGATCCTCCTGGCGGCAGACAGCCATTGGCGGAACTTTTAGTGCACAAAAACTTAAAATTTTCGTTACTTATCTAGTCTTATTTCGTTAGACGCCTTACCGTTGCCGTTATGCCAAAAACCGCAATAATCACAAACATACTGCTGTAAATCATGGTTCGGGGCAAAGATTTCGGCCTCAAGCTTGGTTTTATACTTACGCTTCTTTTTGTTGTTAGCATAACAATACTCGGCCGGGTTCGGTTGTAAAGGGTTAGCGGGGCTGCGTTTTTTATGTTTCACTATACTATTCTACATCTTTAGGCTCGCTTACAGTTTGATTGTGTTATAATTCGCCGATATGAATGTTCCGAGGTTAACTTCTGAACTGTCCGAGCTTCCACCAGCGCCGCCAATCGACATGGCCGAGTACGAACAGCTGGCAATCGAGCGCAAGCAGCAGCGCAAACAACGCCGTCGCAAGGGTATGGCCGTTGTCGCAGTGGGCGCCATGACGTTCCTCTCTGGTGCTGGCACCGCACTGAAATATGATATCCAGCAAGGCAAGGAGCAAGCGGCCGAAATACACCCGACGGCGGATCATATCTACAACCCAGTAAATCCAGCCGATAATAATAAGGCGACGATTGTCTTGACCGGTTTTAATACACAAAGCTCCGTCGACGCTACAAAGCTGCTACAGGCCCACGCCGAGGAAGGGCATGTTTTTGCGGTCAATTATGGCAGCAGCATCAACATCGACGAATACGTTGCGACGATTCAGAATGCCCTGCAGGAAGAAGAGGCAAAAACTGGCGTTAAGATTCGCTACTTAAGTGTAGACGGTTATAGTATGGGCGGCCTAGTATTAAGCGCGGCGGCGGCCGATATCCAACTTAACAATCCGGGCGTTGATATTGTTTCGGTAACCATGAATAGCACGCCAATCGGTAAAGACGGTCTTGCCGAACAAGTGCTAGCAATTGCTTCGAGTTTTGCTGGAAAAGCGGCAAACGTTTGTTTTAACGAACTAAAGATTTGCGACGGGCTGCAATACTCTCGCACCGCTCAAGGTGTTGCCGAACTTTATAGCGACAAGAACTCCTACTTACTGCACGACAACAAGCTATTTGACTTACGCGGTTTTATCGACACACTGCGCTCGATTAACAACCAAGTTGCCGACCCAAACGTCGCGAGCCCAGCACTCGCTTACGACCAGGCGGCGATAGTGGCAGGTGTGCCGATAAACTTTCCGGGCAGCACCCGCCAAGAGTTCCTATCGAACTACAGTATGGATAAGATTGTCGAAGCCCTATCGACCACCAAAGACGGTATCAAGCCGGTAATTCATTACACAATGGCCGAGAAGCCATCGACCGACCACATCGTAAACGTCGTGGCTAGCGCCGCAGAACTTCAGGCGTTGGCCGAGAAACACCAGGCTAAGCTGCAAATTGTCGGCATGGATGTTAGTCACTTTAACGTTTTTCAGCGCCCGATACTTTATAACACGTTTATTAAAAAGGATGTCATACCGTCAACCAGGGCGACTATCGACGCTGCCGTTCAAGCCTCTAATCAAAAAGAGGCGAACAAGCATAACTATCTGGCGGTAATGGCGCCAAGACGCAGATAAAAATATACGCTATAATTGAGATATGGCAACAGGCGGTCAAGGTGAGTTTGATACTGAACAATCTGGGCACCTGATATCTGTGGCGCGTGAAATCGAACAAGTATTTCCGAGTCGGTGTCTGAAGGACGGTCGGGGGTGCGACGCTATACGCGATATCGCCGACTCATTAGCTCAACAGGTTGGTCGCAATGTGTTGACAATTAGCGAAGCTAAAGAACAAACATACAGCGCCCTGAGCGTCGTTCGACGTCAGTGCATCGGTCGAGTAGGACTTGACGCTTACGTGAGCGACGACTGCGGCCTGGTGGCAGAATTACTACGCGCAGCTAACAGGATAGTGAACCCCGGCGACCAAGCCCCAACCAATTAACCTAATGGTCTGTGCTATAATTTTCTCAAATTAACGCGGCCTACAATTACGAAGAACGCGGCCTGACCGTAGCTGTCGTTAAGCCAAGTGTCGACACCAAGGGTAGCAAAATGGTTGTCGCTCGGGCTGGGCTGGAACGCAAAGTCGACGAACTGTTTGAAGTCGCCAAATTTGACGATATTTCGGTAATCGCCTATGGACTCAGGGCGGACTTTCGTCGGCAAATGTTCCCAGGTAGCAAAAGATTACTAGAATTAGCCGACCATATTGAGAAATCACCGACCATGTGCCGCTGCGGTGCTCAAGCCGAATTTAACACTCGCA
>DAIDJW010000020.1:0-2655 GCA_027451185.1 Candidatus Saccharimonadota bacterium | reverse complement strand
TGACGGTGACCAAGTGGCAATTGACGGCGAAGCCAGCGTGACTTACGATTCACTGTGCGGCAAGTGCTATCTTACCGAAAAAGCGAAAGCTATACGATAAATTATAATTTTGGACAAAAAAAGACCGTTCTCGGTCAGCGAGCCTCATTTAAGAGGCGAGCACTTCAGCTGATGAGCCGGTACAGATGCCGGAACAGCCTCCGCCGGTCGGGCACGAAGAACTGGCGGATCGGCCGGTCAACCTTGCCGGTTGTGCCGTTCGGCAGCTTCACGACCTCGATGAGAGTGCGCTTGATGATGAATGAAACATCCTCAGGCCCAATCTCGTACCCTTCGTCGTCAACCGCCACAACGTAAACGTCGGACAGTGCGGTGCGAGTAACCGTAACCGTCGTGTCGCCACGCCTCAGCTCCACCAGGCTGCTGTCCTGCAGCCAGCCCGACAGGTTGCGGCGCAGCTTCCAGAAGTAGTAGTACTTCTGATGCCAGGCCACGTGGCGGACCAGCGCAATCAGCACAAACAGTGCCAAAGCGGCAGCCAAACCCCACACCGGCCAGGCGTTGTTGAGTCGGACCGCGGCCGCGGCGAACGTGCCAATGACCCATCCGTAGCACCACACGACGGCTGCGAACAGCAGTGTCAGTAGCGCCCTCACGACAGGGTGGTTTGCGAAGCGCATCTTACTTCCTTCCGTTACCATCAGGTGAAAGAGCGCACGTGTTGTATCATATAAATTCTAAAATGTCAATCTAGGTTACTTATTTGCGTACAGCTGGCACGGCGTCGAGCAGTTTACGCCACGTACTATACTTCGGCACCATCCGCCCAATATGTTTAACTCGGTGCATGGCAATAGCGCGACGCAGTTGACGGCGGGTAAGCAAGAATACTTTGGCAGTTTCAAGCGGGCTAGGATTAAACTGCAAGGCCGGCTCTGGTACGCAAACCGCAAAATTATAATCGATGATTCGGTGTGTGCCGTTATTCTTTAGTTGGTGGTTGTAACGACTTCGGCCAATAAAATTAAGTTTGTAACCAGATATATCTAGGCCCAGCTCCTCTTTTACCTCACGCACTGCTGCCATGGCCGGCGTCTCGCCAGCATTAACGCCACCACCGACAGACACTTCAATTTCACCAGGATATAAAATTAGGTTTGCTGTTCGCTTCTGCATAACAATTTTGCCGTCTTCGGTATAAATAATTACGTGGACACCGCGGCGCCACAAACCGCGGCGACGAGCTTCGTCGAAGTCGGCCGTATAGCCAAGCGGTTTATCATTGTGGTCGACAATGTCGTAGTATTCAATCGGCAGACCCTCGCTGTTAAGCTCCGGCGCGGGAGTGGTGGTTTTGTTTTTCATCTTATTCATCATAGCAAAAAAGTCTATAATAAACATAAGGGGAGATTGATTATGTCGATTTTAGATGAAACTTATATATTAAACACGGGTGCAAAAATTCCAAAGATTGGTTTTGGAACTTGGCAAATCCCAGACGGTGACGTAGCTTACGATTCGACACTATTTGCGTTAAATAACGGCTACCGACACATCGATACGGCCAGGGCTTACGGTAACGAAGCTAGTGTTGGCCGAGCGATTCGCGACTGTGGCCTAGCGCGCGAAGAAATATTTTTAACTACCAAACTACCGGCAGAGATTAAAAACGCCGTTGATGTTTTGCCAACTTTCGAAAAAACTATGAGCGCCCTGTCGCTTGATTACGTTGATTTGTATTTAATTCACGCCCCATGGCCATGGGGCGAGCGTGGCGCCGATTACACGCAGCAAAATATTGAAGTATGGGCTGAAATGGAGAAGATTTACCAGTCGGGTCGCGCCAAAGCGATTGGTGTGTCAAACTTTAACGTCCATGATTTACAGGCGATTCTAGATAATGGATCGGTTGTGCCGGCCGCCAACCAAATTCGTTTCTTTATTGGTTTTACCGAAGAAGATGTCACGAAGTTTTGCCAAGAAAAGAACATCTTGGTTGAGGCATATTCGCCGCTAGCCACCGGCCGAATCCTAGAGAACGAAGCAATCAAAAAGATGGCTGACAAATACGACAAGACTGTTGCCCAAATTGCCATTCGTTACACCTTGCAGCGGGAAACTTTGCCGCTGCCAAAGTCAACCCACGAACAATTCATTCTGGAAAACGCCGACGTTGACTTTGAAATTAGTACCGAAGATATGGCTTACCTGGATAGCCTGACATTGACTTTTTAGCGTTTTTGTAGTATAACTTGGAAAGTTGCAAAGAGATTGCAATGTAATTAGACGAGTGGACGGAGACCCCGATGTCTGATGTTCTGTTGGTCGCTGGCGACGTGACCTTGAGCTGCGTTAGCGCCTTTGTAGCCAGGATTCGCTGGACGTTCGGAGTTGACCCGTTGATCGGTCTAGTGTCGTTCCAGTACGACGACCTGCGCTCCGTATCATACGAAGCCATGGACTACACCGAGGCGAATAAGGCCCACTACGGCGAAGAGTTCGTGCGGAAGACGATGCGTGAAGTGGCAGTCAAGCTTTTGCCGCGCATTCTTCCGTGGGGAACCACGACGGATGACATCCGCTTCGTCATCATGGGCGCCGAACACCAGCATCGCGATGCCTTTGACTGGGTACTGCCGCTATTGGACGACCGTA
>DAIDJW010000019.1 GCA_027451185.1 Candidatus Saccharimonadota bacterium | reverse complement strand
GTTCTTGCAGGGCCTTGCGCTCGATGCTAGGCCTCATCTTGGAGACACTCGTCAGCGCAGCCCTGACGCCAACCTTGATACCAAGGTTGAAGGCGACTGCTAGCAGCGCTTGGGTATCGGGGTCCGTGCCTGCGACGAGCTGGTCGTACTTCTTGCGTGCGTCCACTTCTCTTCTCCCTGATTGTCGGACGCGTACTTTTGTTTCCGCGTCGCTGATACCATTACCGGTGTTGCCACCGGCAATCTGGTGTATATTATAGCATAAACCACATAAAAAATCAATTCACGGGCATTTCGAAAAAAGCGTAAGCAGTATATTTGTGGGCTTAGCCGGCGATGGCCGTGCCGAACAACTTACCGACGTAGAATGTAATAATCATCGCCAGCAGTCCGCCGATAATCACACGGATGATGGCGCGAGTTTTATTGGCGTTGCCAATCGATGAGCTGATATAGCCGGTGCAAAACAGCGCTACTAAAACGGCGCCGATGGTCACGGCTGGGCGGGCGTTAGTTGGTGCTAGGACAACGGCGAAAACTGGTACCATGCTACCGATGGTGAACGACACTAGTGACGAAATGGCGGCGCTCCACGGCTTGACGTATTCGTCGAGCTCAAGGCCCATTTCCATCTTGACGTGAGCTTTGAGGGCATTAGTCTTAGTAACCTCGATGGCTGCCTGGCGAGCGGTCTTTTCGGCAATCCCCTGGTCTTTGTAGTAATCGGTCAATTCATCTAATTCTTCGGCTGGATAATTTTTGAGAAACTTCTTTTCGCGCTCAACAAATGATTTTTCAGCGTCGGACTGGCTGCTGACTGAGACATACTCGCCAACGGCCATCGACAGTGCGCCAGCCACTACGGCGGCCACGGCAGCAATTAAAATTTGTTTAGTATTATTGGTTGCACCGACAACACCCATGACCACGCCAGCTGTCGAGACAATGCCGTCGTTAGCGCCCAGCACGCCAGCGCGCAGTTTGTTTAAAGTGTCCGAGCCTTGGGCGTGGGCTCGGCTGTGTAATTCTTCGTAAGATAGGTCTTTTTTAGCCATATTTTAAGTATACACGAGCCCGGGCTAGACTAGTGGCTGATTGTCGCGGTGGTGCCATAGCGCTAGTGCGGCGTAGGTACGATACGGTGACCATTTGGCGACAATCGGCTCCATTTCGGCGCGCGTAATGCCGGGTTTATCATAGACAATTTCGAAGGCCCGCAGCAGGCCAAGATCAAGATACGAAAACACGTCCGGTCGTCCAAGTGTGAACATTAGAAACATCTCGGCTGTCCATGGGCCGATGCCTTTAAGTTTGGTCAGTTCGGTAATAACTTCGGCGTCGGTCAGGTTTGGTAATTCTGCGAGCGCCACTTCCCCGTCGACAATCGCTTGCGCCATGGCATGCAAGTAGCTGGCTTTTTGGCGCGACACCCCGGCGGTGCGCATCTCATCGGTGCTGAGACTCAAAACTTTTTCGGGTGTAATCTGGCCACCTAGAAGCTCGCTAAAGTGTCGCCAAATTGTGGCGGCTGCCTTGGTCGAAAGCTGCTGGTTAATCACCGCCTCGGCAAGCTCGCGGAAGTAATACTCCGGTTTGGTGGTGCTGCTCAGAGCGATTGGTTTTTCGGCGGTCAAAGCAGCGGCAACCAGTGGCGCTATGATTGGGTCAACCTTAGTGAAGTGAGCTAGAATCTTGTCATGCATTATAACTATCGTAACATCTATCGACTGCAATATAACTGTAGTGCGACTAAGACGCTCTAAAGTTTGCGGCTGGCTCGAGTACTAATTCCGAGGCTTTTTTGTTGGTCTTTTTCATGTATTGACGGACCAAGTAGTAGCCTATTTCATAACCGGCCCAACGCGGCAAACGGCCACTCGTGTCATTGATAAACCAAGTGTAATAGATGAAGTCGGCCGTATCGAACTGTTGCTTGGACTGGTCAACTAACGCCTGAGTGTCGTGGCGTGATTCAAGCGCCTGAGTCATAAATGATTGGCCACCCGAAACCTCGGCTTCAAAAGCTATCGCTAAGCCTTCAAAAATCATCGATTCAAATAAAGTTTTGCCGTAGCCTTCACCGTCATAACGCCGGGCATGGTTCAACTCGTGGCACAAGCTGGCGTATATTTCATCTTCACTGACATTAACCGACGGGTCGATATGACAGTAGACAAGATGGCGATTTGGCGTAAAACCACCGGTGCCGATTTCCGGAATGCAGCTAGATGGGTCGTCGACAATAACGATGTCGACATCGTCAAGTTTTAATAGCTGGTTAGCTGTCTCTACTGCCCTACCGTGGGCGGCTTGGATGCGCGGAATCAGCCGGTCTAGGCTGCCAGTTACATTAGCGATTAGTAAGTTGATCACATTATGATTATAGCTGTTAATGCACGTTGAGTTAAATCAGATTTTCAATGGCCCTGAAGTCTAAATAATCATGCGTATTGCCGGGCAATTCTACATATAAAATATTACGATTTTTAAACTCAAAAGCAGACCGTACGTCGCTAAATGAACCGAGCGGGTCGTTGGTGTTCTGAACAATAACTATGGGCAGCTTAATTTTCTCTAACCACTCTCGGAATGGAGCCTGGGGCGCTCCGCCGTTTATTGGTATTCCGAGCAAGATAAGCTTGTTTGGGTGAAGCTTGCCTTCGGCTGTTCCTTTGGCGGCGATAACGGTACCGATAGACTTCGCTATAACAGTATAAGGCTTAAGTTGATCGGCTTTGCTTTGAGCTACACTAAGCTCGTAATCAACATCAGCTTTTTCTTCGCCACTTTGCCAATGACGATAATGCTGGGTTTCGGTAATATCAAAATGAGACGCCAGGGCCTTCCTTAGGTCCTCTATCCATTTTTCGTGGCGTTGACTATTTCCGGGCAGAAGCAGAGCGTTCATAAATAAATGATAACATAACGGATATAACAGCCTAACCAATATAGAGGCACCCGACCGGGAATACGTTTGTATAGTGCGCCGTCGCAACAAGTTGCCGGGCACTATCGCACCCGCGGGTTCGATTTTCTGCAGGCAGAACACCACGAAAAAAGCCCATCCGTTGGATGAGCTGTTTTCGTGGTGACCCGACCGGGAATCGAACCCGGATTGCAAGGATGAGAACCTTGTGTCCTAACCGTTAGACGATCGGGCCATGAAGCCGAGCGTATAAAATGAACTAGTTCATTTTATACCGAGTCGAATGGCTTGATCTCGCAGAGATCGGGCCGCGCCTTTATCTGGGAAACCTTGGTGCGGCTCGTCAAATTCTATCAAATCTACTCTGTTTTGTCTAGTTGGGCGATGATATCTATTAACTTGCTGGGTGTAATTTCGGCCTTAATTAGGTAGCCGTCGGCGTGTTTTTCCATGGCCATGCGCGATTCGTCGTCTTGTTCAAAATTAGTTAGCACAATAACTTTGCTTTTCGGAATTAAATCTTCTTTGCCGCGCAGGGCTTCGAGGATATCGTTACCGCGGCGTTCCGGCAGCATGACATCCATTAAAATAACGTCGTAGGTCTTGTTGCGGGCGGCGATTAGGCCGTCGTTGCCGTCGACCATCCAGGTGACGTCGTAGCCGGCTTTTTTAAGGCTACGGACATACATTTCGCCAATAAAGCGGTCGTCTTCAATCATTAAAATGGTGTGTATTGGCATATTAACTCCTGTACATCGAGTGGTTTTTAATCCAGCCTCGGCCTTGATCGATTAATCCAGTGTTATTATCGCCTGCTTTGAGTTTTTCGGCAACCGAGGCGTAGGTTGGAATGTCGACCATAAAGGTTGAACCGCGGCCTTCTTCACTGCGGACACTAATGGTGCCACCGTGCGATTCAACGATACCCTTGCTAACATATAAGCCAATACCGGTGCCGGCGACAGTTTCGCGCGAGCGGTGCGAACGATAGAACTTTTGGAATAAATTACCAATGACGTTTGACGGCATACCGATGCCCTGGTCGGTGACTGAAAATTCCACCATATCGCCCTTTGGCTCGGCTTTGACGAATATACTGCCTCCCTCGTTACTGTATTTGATAGCGTTATCGATTAGGTTGCCCATCACCTCACTGAGGCTGGACGGATCGGCGGCGATGGTTGGCAGGTCGGTTGGTATATTAACGTTTAGTAAACGGTTTTGGGCGCTGGCTCTTAAGGCCATGTCGTCACTGATAAGATTGTAGATACTAAGCATGGTTTGTTCGCTTAGATGCAGCACAAGGTGTCGACGGTCGTAGCGCGAGGTATTAAGGATGTTATTAACGTAGCCCGACAGCCGGTTGGCTGAGACTGTTAAGCGGTGAAACAATTCTTTTTGGTCGGGCTGTAGATATTGCTCAAGCTCACCTTGCAGGACATCGACATAGCCGCGAATCACGGTAATTGGGCCGCGCAATTCGTGGGCAGCGAAAGCGATAAAATCAAGCTCGCCTTCACCGATTTCGTAAAGCTTGGTGCGGTCAACCAGGGCAATAACCGTCTCGGCGGTGGCACCTTTGTTATATGAGACAATAACGTCGAAAAAGCGCCGACCTTCAGCGTCGGGCAGACGGTCCGGCACGCGCGACCAGGTTTTTTCGCTGTGGACGGCTGTTTTGTCGCATTCATCGAGCCAGCTTGCCAAATTATCCTGACCGTTAAAAATTAGCTGCAGGCTGCCTTTACCATCTTCACCGATATTAACCGGCGCGGCCCGGTTGGCGTAGGTAATGTGGCGGGTGTGGTCCATAACAACAAAGCCGCAATCGGTTGTGTCGAGGGCTAATCTCAGCGGATCGGTGGTGGGGACAACGGCCGGCCCGGCGCTGGTCGGGGCGTCGATATTTTGACGCCTGCTGTCTAGTTCGTATAAGGTTTGCAAAACCTCTTTAAAACCATTATTGGCATAGCGCGGGTCGTTCGGGTTGGGCGGCGTTAGATTGGTTGGCTCGCCGGATATGTGGATGATGGCTGCAAGTAGATGTTTAGTTGGCTGGACGGCGTAAAGCATGATTATAGTAGTCGATAAAATACCTAGCACCGCTTGGCCAACTAAAATAGCTATCGCCAGTAGTAAATTATTTTCAAAAATCTCAAAATATAATAAAACGGCGGCCGTAAGTAACAAAATCAATAGTTCTACACCCAGCACAATCAAAATGGCGCCGGTGCGGAAACGCGGCCAAAAATCGTGCGCTAAACCGGACGACTTTTTCACTGAGCACTAACTCCCCCGGCGCCTTGCGGTATAGCTGTAATCCAGGTTTGGCCGCGCGCAAGGGCAATTTGCTGGCCATTGGCGTCGGTAAAGTAAACCTGGCCGGCCTGGCTGTCTTTATGCCAGGTGGCGTCAATTTCTTCGCCGTCTTGGAAGATCCAAGCCTGTCCACTGCCGATGGTGGTGATAACTTCGCGCCAACCGTCCTGCATGACGGTCTGTTCGCCAACCATGATGGCAATGACGACGCGCGGGCTAATTTGTCCGGCCTCGCGGTCAAGGTGCGGTGCACCGGCCTGCGAGCGGTCGTAGGTATTAGTGGCGGCATTGTAGTTGTATTGAACGTTATAGAGCGGACTACTAATAGTTAGATTAATCTGGGTTTTAGTCGGAGTTTTAGCGGCCACCGAATCTTTACGCAAGAACGGTTTAGGGTTTGAACTGGTATAGCCTTTGGCCTGATTTAAGGCATCGATTTTCGCAAAACTGGTGTAGACGTTATGCGGCGCGTAACGATCAGTCGATCGCCAGTAGTAGCCACCGTTAAAGAACTCGTCGATGTCGCGCCAGGTGCCATCACGGACGATTTGCAAGGCGGCGGCACTACCGCCGACGTGTCCAATACTAGCATCAAACGGTCGCAGCCAATCTAGGTCATATGGTCGAATACTGCGGACCGGTCCAATTAATTGCGGTTTTTGTTGTTGATAGAGCACCATAAAACGAGTAATGCCAGCCTCGGCAATGGCCTCAAAGACGACATCGCTGTTTTTTAGGCCGGATTGTGGCCTGGCGTCAGGACTGTTTTCGATCATCATGGCCGTAACGGGAGCAGTTTCGTCGGCGGCGGTTGGTACTTCAACCCCAGTGAGTGGTGAATAGTATTTAGGGGCTGGTGGCGGCGGGGTCGGTTTAGGTTTGACGACCGTTTTTGTGGTAACTACAGCTTTTTTGGGTGGATTAAAGGCGCCCGTTAGCGCTAGTGCCACCCCAGTAGCTACTAATAAAACGACCAAAATACTGCCGCTGATAATTAACGGCTTGCGGTGGCGCTTAAACCACGAATCTTTAGCCCCAGGCTGAATGACTTCGTCGGACGAGTCAATCGGCTGCGGCGCGGGTGTTTCATCGTGCTGCATAGCTTAAGCATTATTGTAACAAAAACTAACTATTAATGGCAGTCTGAATCCGCTCAAGGGTTGCGGCTTTGCCAATAGTAGCTAGAGTATCGTTAAGAGCGGGGCTAAATGGCGCCCATGACACTGCTAGACGGACCATGCTGAATAGAATTGCTGGTTTTTGGCCAGTCGACTGCAACAGCCGATCAAGTGTGTTTTGCAGGGCTTGTGGCGTAAAATCACTCTCTTGCAGAGCGTCACTCGCCTGTGCTAATAATCGCTTAAGTTCGGCCTGATTAACTCGGTTGAGCTGTTTATTGTCGGCTACCATTCCCCAGTCTGGTTCGGGGGTGGCAAAAAAGTAACTGGTTGATGAGCGTAGGTCGCCAAGTGTCTTGAGCCGATCTTTGACCAGTGCTAGCACTTGTTTTTTGTAGCCGTCGCCTACGCCAGTGGCCGTTTCTGGCCAAAACTTAGCCGAACGAGCGTACAGGTCATCCAGTGACAGCCGGCGAATCCATTGGCCGTTGAGCCACAGTAAGCGCTGCTCGTCAAAACGGGCACCGCTGTGACCAACTCGATCTAGGCTAAACTTAGCAATCAATTCCTCGACACTAAAAACCTCTTGTTCGGTGCCATCATTCCAGCCCAGGCTGGCAATAAAATTAACTAAGGCCTCTTGCAAATAACCTTCGCTAAGATAATCCAAGACGTCTTTGGCGCCATCACGCTTCGATAGTTTTTTAGTACCAGAGGGCGCTAAGATATGCGGCATGGTGGCGAAAATTGGTCGTTCAAGACCCAGGGCTTCGTATAGATTTAAATAATTTGGCATACTCGCCAAAAACTCTTGACCGCGTATAATATGCGAAACTTTCATTTCGGCATCGTCGACAATATGGGCGAAATTATAGGTAGGAAAACCGTCTGATTTAATTAAAATAAAATCATCGACAACCTCGGGGCCACTATGAAGATCGCCGTAAACTTCATCGTGCCAGGCATAGGCCTTTGGCTCGGATTTAAAACGTAGCGGTTGGCTGCCGTCCCAGGCCGGCGGGTTTTCTGGTCGGTGGTTGCGGTACAAAAAGGCTTGTTTGTTGAGTTTAGCCTGGTCGCGGAATTGGTCGAGCTGCTCTGGTGTATAAGGGTCGGCGTAAGCGCGACCGGCGTCAATGAGTTGCCGTGCCCAGCGGCGATAAATATCCAGCCGTTTACTTTGAAAATATGGTGCATATGGGCCGCCGACTTGTGGTCCTTCGTCATAATTCAAATTTAGAGCATTCAGACTACGGATAATATGGTCGGCCGAGCCTTCAACTTCTCGTTTTTGGTCGGTGTCTTCGATGCGCAAGATAAATTTACCGTCTGGCGACTTACGTGCCAAGAACCAGGCAAATAGCGCCGTCCGAACGCCGCCGACATGCATAAAACCGGTTGGGCTAGGCGCAAAACGCGTACGAATTGAATGGTCGCTTTCAGACATAACTAAAATCAATATAACACTTTAATAACAGATTGGCCAGCTAGTTAGCTTCCATGCTGGTGGCAATGTGGCGAATCTGGGCGCTAGATAGCGGTGCGTCGCCATCGATGGAATATAGCAGGCCAGCATTCACCCAAGCGGCGCTATTGTTATAGCTGTAGATGGTTAAGCCCTGCTCTTCGGTAGTAAGGTAGTTATCGCCCACCTTTGGCTGAACGATTTTTTGTAATACGGCCGACGAGTCCCAGCTACTACGAGTTTGGCTAATAGTGAAATTGTCATCGCTGCCGTTTGATTTGAAGTTCAAGATGACTTCACCGTCTTTATAGGTTATGGGCTGAACAAGTGAATAGCCATCGGGGTGGTATGAGGGGTATGTGGCATTAATGCCAGCCTGAGCGCCGGCAATACTCACCGACAAGCTTGGTATATTAACGTAGGTCAAGTAGCCGGCAATGACTAAAACCGCCAAGCTAGCGATAATGATTGTGGCAATGCGGGCGCGCCGACTAGCTAGCCAATGTCGCTTGCGCGGTGATGTGACGGCCGGGCTTGACATGGCCTTGCTAATAGCGGCCTCTTTAATCTCCTTAGGTGTGGCGGCTTTGGCGGCAACGGCTGGTTTAGGTGCGATTTTAGGGCTGCGGCTGGCTGCCTTGGTCACCAAAGGGTGGGCTGGCGCGAGCTTATCGGGGTTTGTTGGTTTTGAGCTAGCTGTAGACTTGGCGGCTGCCGGGGCGGCAAAACGTGATATGGCGCTACTTTTTGCGATATCCATACTACGCCCAGTATTAGCGTGTTGGCGAACAGTTTGGCTGGCTGGTTTCTTAATTAAGCGTCGGTTGAGGGTGCTAGAGCGTTGAGTACCGGCATGGACACCATTAGAAGCCACCAAGGGGTGTGGCGTATGGTGTGGTTTGGGTTTTGGAACTGGTTGTTGGTTGGTAGGTAGTCCGGTACGGGCGTCATAGCGGCGACCGTTAATTGAAACAATGTTGCTTTCTGGCATAATTTCCTCGCACGCAACTAAAATATCGCTATATGCTAATGCTAATAATAAAAAGATTATCCTTTTTATGCAAGGACTTGTATAAAAAATGTGCACACTTGGTATAATAAAGACAAATGTACCATCGTCCCTCCAAGCGGCAACTTATCTTTAGGCGCATCGTAACCTACACCTTTATGACTTTAGCGGTAGTTGTTATCGCCGGTTTTACGGTGCTATCGATTATGGGCTATCGCTTTAGTAAGACCGGTTTTGAGCAAGGCGCCTTAGTGCAGTTCAATTCTCACCCCGGCGGAGCGACAGTTTTGATTGACGGCAGCTCTAACGGCGTGGGCGGCAACACACCTACCAAGGCCTCGGTTTCTAGCGGTACGCATACCTTTACGATTCAATACCCCGGCTATGATACTTGGTCGAAGACCCTAACATTGGCCTCTGGTACTCTGACTTGGCTCGATTACGATCGGCTAATTCCTACCCATCTAACTTTGAACAAAGTTTTTGACTACCCTACCATAGTCAGTGCCATGCCGTCGCCCGACCAGCAAAATGTTTTGATTCAAACCGATGCCGCTAGTCCAAACTTTAACTTGGTTAATATTAGTACCGACGCTAGCAAGCAGTCGGTACTGGCTATCCCTCCTGAAGCCTACAGCGACAGCAGCGCTGCCGGTACGGCACATAACTTTAAAGTAATCGGCTGGGACGGCGGTAGCCGCTATGTTCTAATCGACCATACTTACGGTAATCAGAGCGAATGGCTGGTGTTAGATACTGATAACCCTAAAAACACCCAGAATATCACGATGTCGTTGTCGGTGAATATTCACGATGTGAACTTTGCCGGTTCAAGCGGTACGGTTTTTTACGGGCTTGATTCGTCAAATAACCTGCGTCGCTACGATATTTCAGCCGGTACAATCTCAAAGGTCCTAATCTCGAACGTTAAGACGTATAAGTTATACGAAAACAACATTATTAGTTTCGTTGGGTCGACAACCACCAATCCAGTTGAGCAGGTTGTTGGGCTTTATCGCGATGGCGACGACGCGCCGACCGTTTTGCGAACCCTACAGGCTGACCAAACGGCCAATATCGATTATGCCCACTATTACAACAGCGATTACGTGGCCATTAGCCAAGGCAGCCAGGTGACTATCTTGGACGGGACTATTCCTAGCTCAACTACGCACAGCAATAGTCTGCAGAGCTTTGCGAGTTTTGCGGCTGGATCAAACGTTACCGATCTCAGCTTTTCGCCGTCGGGCGAATATCTTGTGGCGCAGTCGCCAGACGGTTTTACGAGCTATGACGTCGGCTATAATCGCAAAAGCACCGTCAGCCTGCAGCACACGACCTCGGCTAAGCCATTGCAGTGGCTGGACAATGCCTATTTGTGGGGCGATAACGACAGTAAGCTCACCATTCGTGAGTTCGACGGGACTAATGTCCACGTTATCAATACGGTCGTGCCTGGTTTTGGTGTCACTTTGGCCCAGGGTGGCCGTTATATCTACAGCATCGGCAAGACCGATAGTAGCTATCAGCTACAACGCGTGCGCTTGATCTTATAGTTCACTAATTATCGTTTCACTAGCCATTGGCGCCGAATAGTCGTTCCAGCAAGGTTGGTTGTGTACCCGGGATGGTGGCTGGCTGCGGCGTTTTGGCCGAGCTAGTCGAATTGGTGGCGCCTTTGGGGTCGGGACTCACTTGGCTGGCAAAGACCAATAGCCGATTAATAGCAGTGCCAAGCGGCGTACAGGTTAGCAGTGTCATAACCGGTTTGTCGTTGGGCAGTACTAGTGCCGACACGTCGGTTGGCTGAACCACTTCTTTTTTATAGACGATATAGGTGTAGCGTGTACCTTTATAGTCGGCATAGATGCTGTCACCTACCTCTAACCGATCGAGTTGTGAGAAAATGAACTTGTAATCGCCGCCATCAAACAGATCATTACTGCT
>DAIDJW010000018.1 GCA_027451185.1 Candidatus Saccharimonadota bacterium | reverse complement strand
TTACGCTAGTAGAACTCCTGATTGTTATAGTTGTGATTGCTATTTTAGCAGCTATAGTGACAGTCGCCTATAACGGTGTATCTCAGAACGCCCATCTGACAGTCCTCAAAAGCGATTTATCTAATAACGCTACCCTGCTGGGTACATATATTATTGACAACGGCACTTATCCGGCTAGCCAGTCGGCGGCCAATCTAAAGGCCAGCCCCAATGTTAACCTGACTTACTCACCGGGGCTTGGCAATACATCCTACTGTCTACAAGGTACGACATATAGCAGCACCTATTACGTCACTAGCACTAACAACGTGCCGACAGCCGGTAGTTGCCCGTTATCCATCTCACCGGTAGTCGCATATAATTTTAACGCCGGTACCGGTACCACAATTACTGATAACTCTGGCAACGGCAATACTTTGACGTTTGGTAGCCCAAGCACTTGGTCGGCCGGTGGTCACACCGGCTACGCTCTTAACGGTGGCGGTAGCGGTGGCATCGGGGCGTATATCGCTGGCAGTACGCCAAACCCCTCGCCGGCCATAACCCTGATGGGTTGGGTTGATCCAACCGGGGCGGACACCACCGATAAACGCGTCTTGTTCGGTTATTTCGATAGCTCAACGAACACTTATTTTGCAATCTTCCAGAACCGCAATGACTGGGGCACTAACGGCGTGCTGCAGGTTGACGCGCGTATATCCGGCACCTTGTACGAGCTAGACTACCCGGCCCTAGCAGTTGGCACCTGGGTGCACCTGGCGGCTACCTATGACGGCTCAAACATTATCCTATACGTCAACGGCGTGCAGGCGGCTAGTTTAGCTATCAGCGGTACCTTAATGACAATCAACTCCATCGACATTGGCGCCGGCGCTGAGGCCTTGATTGACGATGTGCGTGTTTACGCGGCCGCTTTGTCGGCGAGCCAAATTACGTCACTAATGAATACGCCAGTTTAACCAATACGACAAGGTTAGCTTATTTAGCTACGGTGTAGTTGGCTTTTGGCAATCGCTTCTGAAGGTTCATTAGAATTAAGCCGCTACCTAATAGACTGGCTAGGAACCAAACAATGGCCCCTAAAATCGGAATGGCCATTAGGACGGTCAGGGCCAAAATGCCAATTACCATAATAGTTATTGCATTACGCTGCCCTTGCCAGATTACCCGGCCGAACCAATAGGCAGCCACGATTAACGACAAGCAGCCAATCACAACCCAGATCACTAGCATCAACAAGCCTAGCGGCAGACCAATGACGGTTGTCATAGTAACGATTGATAGAATTGGTACAACGATCATCGCCAGCAAGCCGACTAGCAGCGGTTTCCAGATACGATTTAGTTTGACAGATGTAACAGTATTGAAGGCGCGCGGTGCAATTAAGACCAACACCAAGCCGATTAGTAGCAGCGCCAGCAAGCTATAGAAACCGAAGGCTAATCTGCCCCAAAACATAGCAGCTGCCGTGTTGGTTTCGCTGGACGGCGGTAAGGTTTTGGTGATAGTACCATCAATCTTTGCGCCGGTAGCTAGTAATGCGTCATTTTGACTGGTGTATTTCAAATTGCCAGCCACAGTGGCGCCATCGCCCAGCGTCAAATTATTAACATCGGCCTGTATGTTACGACCAATTGAACCGTTGATTGATGCCGTATTTGAAGCCAGCAAAAGGTCGCGTCCAGCTTTGCCGTTGAAAGTGGCGCTGGTACTAACAAGACTGACGTCGCCGCCAATGCTACTGCCAGCTACCTGGGTAAAGTTCTGGCTCGCAACGGTCACATTACCGGTCACTTTACCGGTTAGCGTGACAGTACTGCCGGCGATGCGCATATTGCCGTTGATAGTACCAGAGACGGTGATTGTTTGGGCGGCACAAATCACGTCGCCGTTAACTTGCCCGCTAATCACCACATCCTGTCCGGCGCAGAAAGCGTCGCCATTAACTCGGCCGGCGACGTCGATTGTTTGGCCAGCCGTCCAAAGCGTATGATTGACTACCTGGTTGGTGGTGACGCTTGGTGAGGGGCCGGTGCGAAAGTCACTCGCTCCCGCAACGCCGACAAAACTTAGTGTTAAAATAACTACTAAAACTGCGCTACCGATAATCTTTCGCCACATTTTAACCCCCCTTATGAATATTTTCATTATAACGCCGTCTAAATCTTTAATCAAACAGCGGTCTGTTCAATTTATTTCGGCTAATTTGGTGCTATTGATGTTATAATATATCTCAAGTAAATCCGCCTTGCGGTCTGGCTGTTTAGTCCACAGCGTCAACGGGCTTGCGGTATCGATATCGAGTTGGACTGGTCGATAATTGACAAAGGAGATCACCATGGTTGATCGCGAAGAAAAGAGCAAGCAGCGCGAGCAAAAGGCCAAAGAACAGTACGCCCAGTGGCGCGAGCTATCGCAAGCCCACTGGAGCCACTGGCGGGCCTGGGGTTCGTGGTTTAGCTGGGGTTCGCCGGTTGGACTCGGCATGTTCTTTGTGCTAACAGCACTAGCCGCCGCTATCTTAATTTGGGTTATTAAACTCTAGATAGCACCGCAATTTAAAACACCGTCAATCTGGCGGTGTTTTAAATTGGCTGTTGGCTAATGAAAATCGATCCGTAGCATGGTCTGGCTAGTGCATTGGCTGGTTTGGCTGATGTTTGCTATGGCGTTGCCTGGGTTAGTGGTCCAACACTGGACACTATCGTGAAACACGGTCAAGCTCAACAGTCCGAGCGCTAAAACGCCAACGACGATCGTTTGCCATGGTATTTGCAGATGATGCGGTGATTTAACCTGACGCTGTCGCGACCGAAGAAGCGACAATATCAAGGCAATAGAACTAATTGCTAGGCTGAATAGCGGTAAGACAAGCGCCCATATTAGCAAAACCGGCAGTGACCATAGCCAGGAGCCGTAAAGGTGGCTACTTGAGAAATATTCTGAAAATTCATCAATCACAATCGCCAATACGAAAGGCAGTAAAAGTGCTAGCGCGATCATATCAACTAAGGTACGTGGTCGCAGGTGCCCACGACGCGACAGCTCGATTAAGTGCTGTTCGGCGGCATTACCGGGTAAAACCAGTAATTCGCGGGCCCAAATTAGCGCTCGTTTGCCGCGGCTAGATGTATCGGCTAGCATATCATCTAGTGTTTGTGCGGCTTGCATGCCGTATTGCTCGCGGTAGTGTTCCGGATAAAACGACAGCATAAGCTGATAAAAAGAAGTACGCTTAGGCATGTTGTCCGGGAAAGATTTGCCGTTGTCCGGCCAGCTCAAGGCTGTTACGATAATATTCCAGCTCTTGGTTCAAGGCTGCTCGACCGCCGTCAGTTAAACGGTAGTAGCGCCGCCTAGGGTCATTAGTTAAGCTTAATTCTTCGATAAACTTGTTGTCGTGAAGCTGTTTAATGCTGGTGTATAATGCCCCGCTACTAAGGCTAACTTTGCCGCGCGAATCGTCTTCTACTTGCTTAATAATCTCGTAACCGTGGCGCGGCTTAAGACTAAGTGCCAGTAGGATACTGAAGGCAACTTGAGGTAGTTGATTGTAATGTCGTTTCATGAACTATACCCATTATATGACGACCTACACTATATGTCAAAGTTAGATACATTCTCAGCTAAAAATAAGATATGTATGTTTAGATTAAAGCATGATGAAAAAAATCGCAGTTACCGTTTTTGTGCTCATAACCTTTATAATTTATAGTATCCACCAGCGCACTGAGGGCAATCAAGCCGTCCAACGCGTGGCCAGTTCGGCTAGCGCTGCAAATTCGACTAACACCACCACTACTAGCCCACCGGCACCCAGCTCGTCGCAATCAAGCGCGCCAAAATACAAGGACGGCTCCTATACCGGCGCGAGCAGTGACGCTTTCTATGGCTATGTTCAAGTCAAGGCAACAATTAGTGGCGGACAGTTAACTGATGTGTCTTTTCTTGACTACCCACAGGATCGCGCTAACTCCATTGCAATTAACGATTACGCCATGCCGATTTTGAAACAGCAAGCTATTAAAGCCCAGTCGGCGCAGGTTGACGGTGTATCTGGCGCGACCGATACCAGCATGGCTTTTATGCAATCACTTGGCGACGCCCTTAAACAGGCGAAATTATAATGCAAACAACGCGAATTATTATGGGCATGCCAATTACCTTGGTGGCTGTCGACGATCAGCCGGCCACGGAACAGTTGTTCGAACGGGCCTTTAAGCTATTTGAACAATTTGACGAAAAGTATAGTCCTTATAAGGAAACCAGCCTGGTAGCAAAAATTAACCGCCAGGAATTAGACACGAGCGATTATGACGACGAGCTGCAAGAGATTGAAGCCTGGGCCGAACAAGCAAAGCAGGAAACGCACGGCTATTTTAACGTTTGGCACAAAGGCGCTTATGACCCTTCGGGTATTGTTAAGGGCTGGGCTATCGACAAGGTCGCTCGCATGATGTCCCAGTCGACGAATGATTTTTATATCGATGCTGGCGGTGATATTCAAACTAATGGCCGCCGTAAGGATGGTCAAGCGTGGCGCATTGGCATCCGTAATCCATTTAACCGTGATGAAAATATAGCCGTGCTCGGCTTAAGCGGCCAGGCGGTAGCAACCTCTGGTACAGCCATTCGTGGGCAGCACATTTATAATCCATTGGCCGACGGGCCGATTAAATCAAACCTGTCGCTATCGGTTATTGCGCCAAATATCATTGATGCTGACCGCATGGCGACGGCCGCCTTTGCGATGGGGCATGATGGTATTAACTTTATTGAACGGCTTGATGGTTACGAAGCTTACCTGGTTGATGACCAAGGTATCGCAACTCAAACGACTGGCTGGCAGAAATACGAGGTTTAATGATGATGAAATATATTGACCGCTTTCTTGATCGGGTGACGATGTATCGACTACTACTCTACTACTTGGTAGGGCTGCTCGGCGTGGCGATGATATTCAGCGCTTTGGGTACTTTATCATACAGCCCGTACGCTATCGCCGGTTCGGCTGTCTTTGCGGTAGGCGTGGCGTTTAGCGTGAATTACGTGTTTGCTAAAATCTGGCAAACGCCAACCAACTGGGAGTCGTCGATTTTGACAGGTTTGATTCTGGCGTTGATTATTTCGCCGCCGGCTTCACCGAGCAATCTTTTGTTTATCGGCGCCGCTTCGGCGCTGGCCATGGCCTCGAAATATATCTTGGCGATTCGCAACAAACACATCTTTAACCCGGCCGCCATTGCGGTGGTACTGACGGCTTTTGGTTCACAAGAAACCGCCAGCTGGTGGGTCGGCGGCGCGGCTTTGATGCCGTTCGTGCTGATCGGTGGGCTGCTGCTGGTGCGCAAAATTCGACGCACTAAAATGGTGGCGGTTTTTATCGGCACGGCCGTGATTGCCACGACTTTAGCGGCTATAGCTATCGGTCACGATGTTGTGTCGACCTGGCAGAATATATTACTCCATTCATCGCTCTTCTTTTTGGCGTTTGTGATGTTAACCGAGCCATTAACTTCGCCGACAACAAAGACAAAACGCTATCTTTATGCCGGCTTGGTCGGTTTGCTGTTTGTGCCATATATTCATTTTGAGTCAATCTATTCGACACCCGAATTAGCGCTGGTGGTCGGCAACTTGTTTGCGTTCTTAATTACGCCAATGGTCAAGGTCAAGGCAGCGGTCGGTCGGCGTTTGTATTACGGCTCTTCAACTGAATCAATTGAGCTTGTTCCCGAGCGGCCGTTTAAATATCAGGCGGGACAATATATGGAAATAACTCTGCCCCACCCTCGCGCTGACAAGCGCGGTCTAAGGCGCTATTTAACAATCGCTTCTTCGCCAACTGAACGTAATTTACAGATTGGTGTGCGCTATTATAACCCCGGCAGCACCCTTAAGGTGGCCTTGCGGACACTTACGGCGCCACTGGTTATCGGGCAAGTTGGCGGCGACTTTGTCCTGCCGAAAGACTCTAATCAAAAGCTCGCTTTCATTGCTGGCGGTATTGGCATCACGCCATTCCGCAGCATGATTAAGTACGTCGCCGACACTGGCGATAAGCGCTCGATTGTCCTGCTCTATGGCGAGCGGTCGGCCGACGACATTGTCTATGCCGACATTTTCGAAGCCGCCCGCAAGACCGCTAACGTCAGGACGACTTATGTAGTTTCTAGCCCGACCACTATATCCTCGTCATATGTCTTAAACGGTCAAATTAATAACAATGTTATTCAGTCGCAAATCCCCGACTACGTGGAGCGTATCTTCTACGTTTCTGGTCCGCAGCCAATGGTGCGGGCTATGAAAGAAACACTCATGACGATGGGCGTGCCTCGCCGCAACGTTAAAGTTGACTACTTCTCGGGTTACGCCTAGGCCGGTGAACTAAACTCGACTTTACTAGAACTATCTATCTTGTCTTGTTATGATTCACTGCGTAAGATAAGGAGTAAATATGAGTTACGAAGCCGACGCCCACCGGGCCCAAATGCAAATTTTAAGAAAGCTGCTGCTCTCACCAAGCGTGAATTTTGCGGCGCTGCAAAAAGCGACCGATTTAACGTCTGACCACTTTAATTTTCACATTCAAAAACTGATTGAAGTTGGTTACGTGATTAAAAAAGACAATCGCTATGAACTAACTCGCGCCGGTAAAGAATATGCCAACCGCATGGACACCGATGTTAATGTCATCGAAAAACAACCTAAATTATCGGTAGCACTGGTGATTGAGAACGACAAGGGCGAGATTGTCGGTCAGCAGCGTTTGAAGCAGCCGTTTTACGGTTTTTGGGGTTTGCCAACCGGTAAAATTCGCTGGGGCGAACCGCTGCTTGATGCTGGCGCGCGCGAACTACTGGAAGAAACTGGTCTAACGGCCGACCTAAAACTAGGCGGTTTTTACCACAAGATTGATACTGATAGAACGACCGGCGAACTACTAGAGGACAAGATTTTTGTCGTTATTTACGGCACTAACCCGCGTGGCGAACTGATTATTGACGACGAAGGCCATCATAACGAATGGATTAAAACAAACGATCTAATCCATAAAGATAAAGTTTTTGACTCAATTCCCGAGGTCACTAAGCAAGCGACCGGTGATGGCGTGGGATTCATGGAACAAGTTTATAAATATACTACAGACGAGTACTAATGCCTTCAATCTGCTAAAATAGTGCTGATGGCTAAAAAACAAAAAATGTTGCGCTGGTTTGTAATTGGTCTGATTGCGGCTTTGATAGCTGTGCCGAACGCAACTATTATTAGGGCGTCCACCGGTACGACCGACCCTTACGTCTATAACCTAATCCGGATGGCGATTATGGCTGTTAGTTTTACGCCGTTTTTATTTGCTGGTCTTCGCCAATATCAACGCCAGAACTTAAAGTACGCGCTAATTGTTGGGCTTAGTATTGCTGTTTGTTTTGCGGCTTTTGTCGAAGCCATTCACGAAAGCCAGGCAAGCTACGTCGGCATCGTCGCCCTGTTAACGCCAATTGTGCTGGTGGTTTACTCGGCTCGTTTTGCCAAAGAAAAGATTAGCCACCGAGCCGTGGCTGGTATTACGATTGCCGCCTTGGGCGCCCTACTGGCCGTCGGCCTGCCGCTGGCCATTCGACAACAGGGCAACTTCACGTTTTATCCTGCGGCAACTTTGTGGGCTATTGTAAACTGTTTAACGGCACCATTAATTACGGTTTATTCCAAAAAAGCCAATGACAATGGCATGCATCTCACGACTTTTTATGCCTTGGCGTTTTGGCTAGCGCTAGCTTTTGGCGTGGTTGGGCTGATAATGTTTAACATACCGTTTGAGGTGGAAGCAATCTCGTCTGGTAGTTGGCTGGGCATCGCCTACTCGGCAGTTGTAGCCAACTCAATTTCTTTTATCATGATGACCAAAAGCTACGAGCATATTGGCTCAGCGGCAATTGGTGGCATCACTTATATTGAAACAATTGCCGCTATTGTTCTGCCACTATTAATACTTCGCGAAAAACTATCCCCTGAATTGGTCCTTGGCGGTGGTTTGATTTTATTCGGCGTATTCTTGGTTGAGCACCATAAATCTGGCTACATCCGTTTTAGCCACAGCTTGCACAATCGACATTAAACCGCATCTAGCTCTCGTTAGCGTCTAGCTATTTTCTATTGAGCCGTGCGCCGGCCGCTGGTGATCATATTCCACAGCCAGGTTAAGACTATTGCACCAACGACGGCCACGACAAAGCTCCAAAAATTGAAGCCTGTGATGCCAATACCGCCGAGCAGGTTGAAAATCCAACCGCCCAAGAAGCCGCCAATGATACCGACGACAATATTACCAATTAGGCCTTGGTTGTGATCGGTTCCCATTATGATTGATGCTACCCAGCCGGCCAAGCCGCCCAGTATGATCCATCCTAAAATTCCCATGCTACACCTCCCCTCTTGGTTATGGTTTACCTAACTATTATAGCTCTGCCTAAGAGCTGAATCTAGTAGTTAGTGATAAGAATCACAATGTTATCGTATGTATTGGTTTAGGAAGGCCTTGGCGGGCGAAGCGTCAATGGCCTGGCGTAATTTGGCCGGAATGGCGTAGCTATTTTCATCGTCAACTGATGGTGTAGGCCGCATACCTATATAGGTGATGTCGCCGTTGCTTTCTAGGTAATAAAGACTTGATGATGACTTATCTTGGTTGGTGGTTATCAGGACTAGCAACTGTTGCTTAGCTTGGTCAATCTCTTGGCTGGCGACGGTCTTAACCAAATTTTGAGAAAGGTCGGCCTTAGATTTTGTTAGTAGGCCATCTATCTTTTTATACTGGGCATCGACAACTGTGCGGTCTAAACAAGCAAGCACATAAGCGGCTGGCTGGTCGCTGATTGCGTCAATGTCGCTGAGCTGGCAAAGGGCTTTTGCGTTGCTAAATAGCTCTTGCGATATGCCGCTCAGTTTGGTAGTTGTTTTAAGGTCAAGGCCCTCGGTTTTTAGAAACGATTCAATCGCGCCAGTTGTCGCGGCCGAATTGTGCTTAAGGTGGATGTTCTGGAATTTAAGATACTGACCAGCAACAGCCGGTAGATATAAGTTATATGGCTCTTGGTAGTTCACTAACAGATAAGTGCTGTACGGTGCGTCGGTTTTGTCGTAGCCGACATTGCCGAGTGTGGGTGCTACTTGCTTGCTGAATTTAGTTAAAATATTCTCGCTAGTGTCGACGGGCGAGGTTTTATTGTTGCTGATAAGTGCCATAACAATAATAGTTACGGCCGCTGCTAGCACAACAACTCCAAAAGCAGCTAACAGTTTTAGCCACAAGGCTGCGCTCTGCCATCTTTGCTTAATCTCTACCATGTGCATGCCGATGTTGTTATGGTTGGTTCACAGCCCGATCCAAATGGTGCCGGCGCCGATGCTTGGCTAGCCGTTCCCCATGGACCATTACAGTGAATTGTCGCTCGAATATCGCCATCGCCCCAGCTATATGCCGTGCCGTTCCAGCTGGTATAGCCGACACCCGCCGCCGACTGATAACCCACCGAACCGGTACCGTGGACACTCCAGTCGTAATTATAAGATGTTGTTCCACCCGGGCACGTACCACCCCAACCGGCCGTGCGATAGGCCGCCAAGTAAGCGCTGACGCTTGGCCACGGCAAGGAGCCATTAGCCGAGCCATTAGCCCAAACAAAACTACTCGATGTCGCTGATGTGATACAGCGAGTTGCGACGGTCAGGCTGACATTATCGTTCCAGCTCATACCGTAGTCAACCACTTGGTACTGAGTGCCACTGACCCAGAAGCTGTTGGTGCCGTTAACGTTATGATACCAGTCATAAGACGGCGTCGTGCCGGCCGGACAGACGGCATTACTAGCTGAGCCGCGCACATAATTCCAAGCCGGATACCCGTAATTTATGTTGTATGGAGCCGGAGGGTCGATAGAAGTTGTGGCGCTGGTGACATTTGACCATGGGCTGGCGTAACTGCCATTGATAGCTTGAACGCGCATGTAATAAGTATAGCCCTCGGCGGCACCGGTAAATGTAAATGACGTACCGGTTAGTGGTGTGGTTTGGCAACCGGTCCCCCATGTCACGCCGTCGGCGGAACACTGCGCGATATATGCGGCTGCGTTGGCGACCGAATTCCAATTAAGCTGGAAGCTTGTACTAGATACGGTTGAACCGGTCGCCGACGGCGCGTTCAGCGTCCATGTTGAGGCTGAATTCACGGCCGACCAAGAGCCGCTACCAGAAGCTGAGTTTACTCGCACTCTGAAGTAATAGGTTGTGCCGACCGACAGGCCGCTCACGGCAGTAGAGGTGGTGGTATAAGTAGTGCTGGTGTGATTCTGAGTAAAGCCGCTATCTGTTGCTACGTCGAGCGTGTAGCTGAGCGCGCTGCTAACAGATGACCAACTGGCATTGATATGCGAAAAGTCGACCGTACTAACGGCTAAGGCTGGAATACCAGAGGTGTCAATATTTACCTGGTGCTCGCTATTGATGGCGATAATTTTCTGATCATAATCTTCTTGATACTTAAGCGTGTATGTCAGACAGGCGCTGCCACTTTGGCAGGTGGCGCTACCGTCGCCGACGTAAGCAAAAAAATCTGGCTGGCTGGTACTAGTTAGGTCTTGACATTTGATTGAATTTGTTTCGCCAGTTGTGTCGTTCGGCGCTAGTAATGTCGCCGCTTGCATATTAGGCAGGACGTTAGCGATAACACTATCGGCCGGTGCGGTTAAATTGGTACAGCCTGGATATTCGCCGTTTTTTTGATAATAAGCTTCTAGCTGGTCGGAGATAATTTTTGCTTGATTGGCGCGCTGGGCATCGGTTGATTTAGTGCGAATCGGGCCATAAGTTATGACAGCAATAGTCGACAAGATACCGATAATCGATATCA